>DATNEC010000334.1:0-8666 GCA_035606815.1 Pirellulales bacterium | reverse complement strand
TGGCTCGAACCATGCCAGTACGGTCTCGCCGGGTTCAAGCTGGCTGCGAACCGTGTCGCGCCAAGCGGCGAGCAAAAGTCGAGATGTGTCTGCGTTTTCAGTCAAAAACCGCTGGTTCCCAAGAGGTTGCGATTCGCACGTTCGAGCGCGCCACGTTGTCGCTGGCTCGATTGTTGCACACCGCCAACGCGTAATTTCATTTTAATGCTCGCCTGTCATGCCGACAAAGGCCCCGGCTTATGGCGTGCCTGCCGAATCGAGCGCTTTTTGTCGTAACAATGCGGACGGAGGACGCATTTCCTTTATATCGCCGCAGGGCCGCCGCGCGATCGATTTTTGGCGGCCGTTCCGAAGGCGACGACCGGGGTTTGGCGGAGAGCGACGCAAGATGTAGGGGCGGCAAGGGAGGAATTACCGGTACGCCCAGTCATTCCGATAATAGAGGTCATGCGGCGGCCCGCGCTGCACCGATGAGTTGCCAAGACTATATTGGCAGGATAGTTCGCCGCGCCGGCGGAGGAACTGTCCGCCACCGGGCGCGAAAACTCCGAATTTAGTGTAGCAAATCGCCATTTTTCGGTTAGCATCAAACTTCGCGGCCACTTCTCGCGTAGTCCAAGACGAGCGTAGGGTTGGGTCTGGAACACCCCGCATTTCCGGCCGCGTTTTTGGGCCGCCATTCCACCGTGTAGAGGACAGAGCGTAGAGGCATGAAGATTCTGAAGATTCTGTCGTTGCGAGGTCCGAACATCTGGGCGAACTTCCCCGTCCTGGAAGCCTGGGTGGACCTGGAAGAGCTCAAGGACTCGCCGTCGAACGAGCTTCCCGGCTTCAACGACCGCTTGATGGCTTGGCTGCCGACAATGATCGAACACCGCTGCAGCATCGGCGAGCGCGGCGGCTTCTTCGAGCGGCTCCGCCGCGGCACCTGGCCGGGTCACATTCTCGAACACGTCACGCTGGAATTGCAATCGCTGGCCGGGGCCCAGGTGGGCTACGGCCGCGCCCGTGAGACGTCTCAGGAGGGAGTTTACAAGGTCGTCGTCGAATACCAGGACGAGAACTTCGGCAAGGCCGCGTTGCAAGCCGGGTTGGAATTGGTCTTGGCGGCCATTTACGATCGGCCTTATGACATCAAGGCCGAGGTCGCCCGGCTCGGCGAACTGAACCAAGAGCTGCGCCTCGGTCCCAGCACTCGTTCGATCGTCGACGCCGCCTTGAAGCGCGGCATTCCGATGCGGCGGCTGAATGAAGGCAACCTGGTTCAACTGGGCTACGGCGCCAAACAGCGGCGAATTCTGGCGGGCGAAACCGATCGCACCGGCGCCATCGCCGAGTCGATCGCCCAGGACAAAGATCTCACCCGTTCGTTATTGCGCAGCGTGGGCGTGCCGGTGCCCGAGGGGCGTCCGGTGTCGGATGCGGACGATGCTTGGGAAGCGGCCCGCGAAATGGCCGCGCCGGTCGTCGTCAAGCCGCGCTACGGCAATCAGGGCCGCGGAGTCGCGGCTTACCTGACGACCGAAGAACAAGTCAAAGCGGCGTTCGCCGCCGCCAAGCTGGAAGGCTCGTCGATCATCGTCGAGCGTTTCATCGCCGGCGCCGATCATCGGTTGTTGATCGTGGGCGACAAGTTGGTCGCGGCCGCTCGCCGCGAACCGGCCCACGTCATCGGCGACGGAGTCCACACGGTGGCCGAACTCATCGAACAGATCAATGCCGATCCTCGCCGCGGCCACGATCACGCCACGCCGCTGAGCAGAATCCGGCTCGACTCGATCGCGATGGGCGTGCTCGCCGAACAGCAGCTCAATCCCTCTTCGATTCCGGCCGCCGGCATTAAAGTATTGATCCGTCGCAACGGCAATCTAAGCACCGGCGGCACCGCGACGGACGTGACCGATATCGTGCATCCCGACGTGGCGGCCCGCGCGGTCGAGGCGGCGAAGGTGATTGGGCTGGACATCGCGGGCATCGACGTGTTGGCCGTCGACATCAGCCGGCCGCTGGAAGAACAACAAGGCGCCGTGGTTGAAGTCAACGCCGGCCCGGGATTGCGCATGCATATCGAGCCTTCGATCGGCGAGCCGCGCCCCGTGGGCGAAGCGATCGTCGCCACGATGTTCGCCCCCGGGGAGAACGGCCGCATTCCGATCGTGGCGGTGACCGGCGCCAACGGCAAGACCACGACCACGCGGTTCATCGCCCACCTGTTCGCCTCTCAAGGCAAGCACGTCGGCATGACCTGCACCGACGGCATTTTCGTCGACGGCCGTCGCATCGACACGGGCGATTGCAGCGGCCCGCAAAGCGCTCGCACCGTGTTGATGAATCCGCGCGTCGAGGCCGCCGTCTTGGAGACGGCGCGCGGCGGGATTCTCCGCGAAGGGCTGGGGTTCGATCTGTGCGACGTGGCCGTGGTCACGAACCTGGCCGACGGCGACCACTTGGGCTGCGGCGACATTCAAACCCTGGAAGATTTGGCCCGCGTCAAGCGGACCGTGGTCGAGGCCCTCGCTCCGACCGGCACGGCCATTTTGAAGGCCGACGATCCGTTGGTGGCGGCGATGGCCGAGAAGTGTTCCGGCTCGGTGATCTACTTCGCCCAGGCGGCCGACGACCCGATCATCGCGGGCCACCGGCAAAAGAACGGCCGGGCGCTGTTCGTTCGCGACGGAATCATGATTGCGGCCGAAGGCAGCCACGAAACGCCCCTGTTGTCGCTCGAAAAGGCCCCTTTGACGCATCAGGGCCGGGTCGGCTTCCAAATCGAAAACACGCTGGCCGCCGCGGGCGCCGGCTGGGCCTTGGGCATGTCGTTCGACGCTTTGCGAGCGGCGATCGAGACCTTCGCGGGCAGCTTGCAGCAATCGCCCGGACGATTCAATCTGCTGGAGATCGGCGAGACGACCGTGATCATCGACTACGGCCACAACGCCTCGGCGTTGGCGGCGTTGATCGAGGTCGTCGACCAATTTCCGCACGTTCGCCGCTCGATCGTCTATTCATCGGCGGGCGACCGCCGCGATTGCGACCTGATCGAGCAGGGCGAATTGGTAGGCGACGCGTTCGATCGCGTGATTCTCTACGAAGACCACTATCGCCGCGGCCGCGCCGCGGGCGAAATCATGGCCTTCATCCGCCGCGGCCTGGAGCGCGCCGCGTTCGTGCCGGAGATCGTCGAAGTTCAAGGCGCGCTAGCGGCGGTGGAGACGGCCCTGCAAACCGCGCAGGCCGGCGAATTGCTGGTCATCCAGGCCGACGTCGTGGATGAGACCGTCGAATTCGTGCGGAAATACCTGCACGAGCGCGTCAGCGGTCGCGAGATCGACCTGCGCCAGGCGGTCGAGCCGGCGCCGAGCGACGCCGAGCAATCGGGCCAAGCGGCGCAGGCCCCGCATCGTCAGGTCGCCGGAGTGGTGGCGTAATGTAGAAGCGGCGCCTTGCCGCTTTTGGGCGCCGCGTCTACGGATCTACTGCCCCTCGATCACCCGCGTGGTTTCCTCTCGCGTGATCGGCGTTTTCAAGTTCTTCGTCGTCACGTCGACCCGGCACGTTGCTTGGCCGGCGGACACGCCGCGAACTTGCACGCTGTAGCTCAACACGTCGCCCGGCCGCAGTTCGGCGACCGGTGCGAAACGCACGACTTGCCCGTCGATGCTTACGGGCACGCCGCTCGGCCCCTTGGTTTCGATCCGCTGCGGGACCATTTCTTCGGGCACGGTCACGACGACGACCACCTGTCCGTCGGCGGCCTGGCCCTGGTTGGAGACTTGGATCTCGTAGCCCGTGCGCTCGCCGACCTTCAGCGGATCGGCCTTCTCGGCCATCAGCACGCTGACGCCGCCGGGCGGAGGAGCGATGACCAGGCAGGCCTCGGCGTCGCCGCGAACTTGCTCGCGACAGGTCACGGTGACGCGGTTGCATGAATTCGCCGCCGCTGCGACGCACTTGCAGTTGACGTTGAAGCGAAACGTCTGACCGGGCGCCAAGGCGACGTCGACCGCCCATTCCAAATCGGCGCCCGTCCATTTCCAATTCGGCGAGGCTTCAGTCGGGCTGAGCGAGGGATCGTAGTGGTCGATGACTTTGAGTTGCGTCGCGGGAACTTTGCCTTGATTGGTGATTTCAATCAGGAACTCGGCCGTTTCGCCGACATTCTTCCGGGCCGGCCCGGTCTTCTTGACCAGCAGCTTCGGCCGCTCGGCGGCCGAAGCGGCAGGAGCAGCAGACCCCGCGGGCGGCGCGGCGGCAGCGACGGCCGTCACGCAGGCTTTGCCGCTGCCTAATATGCCGGCTCCCTCCTGCTCAACCTCGACCGTATTGCACAATTGCCCAGGCTGAGTTGCGATGAAGGTGACTTGCACGGGCTCATGAGTCTCGCCGGGCGGCAGATCTTTCAGGTCGCGATAGATCGGGTTGGCTGCCTGTGAATGCCGCAACCCTGGATCGTAGCGATCGACGAGGATCAGGCCGGTCGCCGGGGCGGCGCCCAAGTTCGTGATGCGCACGGTGAATGTGATTTCCTTGCCGACAGCGACTTGCGGCTGCTGCGCGATCACTTCTACGCGCAGCGATTGCGCCGCGGCCGCGGTGATCGTCGTGGCCGCGCAATCCTGCGCGGCGAGCTTTTCGACCGTGACGGCGCTGGCGCAGTTGTTCAGCGTGCCCGCCCGCTCGGCGCGGAATTGGACTTCGATCGTGCGGCCTTCGCCGCTCAACAAATCGCCCAGCCTCCACTCGACCTTGTCGCCGGCCGGCTGGGCGGGCGGATTACTGTTGAGAAACGTCAGCCCCGCGGAGATCTGATCGGAGACGACGACCTCCTTGGCCGCCAGATCGCCGGGGTTTCGGACCTCGATCCGGTAAACCAGCGTGTCGCCGACATTGCCGCGCGCCGGTCCGGTTTTTCGCAAGGAAATGCCCGGCGTGCTCCAAGTTTTGTGCGTGGCGCCATTGCCGACGACGAACCGTTCGCCGCCGGCCGCATCGGCCGGGCGAATGACCTGAATGGCGATCGCGTTCGTTCCCGGCCCCGGCTCGAGTTGATAGATTTCCGCGCTGGCGTGGCCCAATTCGTTGGTCGGAACCTCGACGACCTTGGCGCCATCGGGCGAGAAGCCGGCGGGCGGGCCGCCCGTGATTTGATAACGCACGCGCCAGCCTTCGATCGGGCCTTGGCTGCTGTGCCGCGTGACGGTCGTCGTGAAGACGTGCTTGCTGCCGGCCGGATTGACGGCGGGCGGCGGAAACACGAATTCGGCGTCGACCCAGTGGATCGTCGCGGTCTGCGTGTGCCCATCCCAAGCCTTGACGCCCGGCGCGTGCGCGGTGACGAAACTCACGCCCTCGGTCGGCGACATCACCGAGATCCATGCCTGGCCGCGCTGCACCGGCAAGTCGTCGCTCGGCGTCGGCGTGCCCCGGGTCAAACACAAGTAACGCGACGATGTCGTGCCGATGGCGTACGAATCGTTGACCTTACGGGGCCAGGTGGGAAAGCCGACGATCCAATCCAACGGACTTTTGCGTCCCAGCGCGATGAAGTGCCCCGCGCCGCCGGGGGCCAACATCCACTCGACCTCTTGATTGGCGTACATGCAGCCGTCGGCGCCGCACACCCCGGCCAGCAAGATCACTTCGCTGCCCACCGGCGCAATGACTTTCGAGGGAGTCACCGCCACCTTGATCATCTGATGCCGCTCGTGGTGCGGCCACGGAGGCGCCGGCTCGGAAGCGTAAGTCAGCGGGCCGGGAATGAAAAAGTGCTCGCCTGATGGATCGATGCGCGGCGTGCGTCCGTAAGCGCAGCCTTGGCACACGAGAGCGCAGAGGCCCAACGCAGCCAGCGACCATCGCGCGCGAGTTCCCGTTCGAGCCATGCGATACCCGCATTGAAAATAAGAAGCCTCATGGGAAACCTAGCACGCGTTTTGGCAACATGGGGACTTTTTTCAACCTGCCGCGTTGCCGAAACGCAACGCCGCGCCCGCAAATCCGAAAAAGAACCCCCGACCGGAAGCGCCTTGCGGCAAGCTTGCGGCGGGGGTTCGGCGCTGGCTGGCAGTTTCCGGGCGCTCGCCGCCCGGAGTGAGCATGTTCCGGGCGCTCTCGCCCGGTCGAATCGACGATCTAGCGGTTGTTGCCGAACAGGCCAGTCGCGTACCAAATGCCATTCGACCCGCGTTGCATATCATACCCGAAACGAGGCTGACTGGAACGCACTGCGTTCCAATGTCCCGAAGATTGACGCCAGCTATCGACGCAGTCGACTGCGGCATCGACCAGCGACTCATGAGGCCAGCTTTCGGCGACGATTTCCTGGGCGCGCAGCCCAAAGGGAAGCAGAGCGCTGAGACGCGGGAAGCGGCTCCCCCAATTATGGTGGCCCGAGCGGCGGATTCTCGCCTGGTGCAAAGAGTGGCGACGGGCCTCGTCGCTCAGTGTGGCATCGAGTTCGCCGCCGGTGCTGGCCGGCGCCTCGGGATGGATGCGGACGGCAAAAACCAGCGTGCGCTGGGTCAGCGTGCCGGGAGGCAGATCGAGCGCCACGGCCAGATGGTCGGGCTGAAAGCGATAGTATTTGCCCGAAGCGAAGGGCAACGCCGTCACCAGATGGCCGTATTGGCTGGTCGCTCGGTGGGCGAAATCGAGGATCGCAATCCCCGGCTGGCCTTGAAGCTCTTCGAAGGCAGGGTGGCCCAGGATTTTCGTGGCGCGTCCTTCCACGATAATTTGGGCGTCGGCCGGGAGCTTGAGGGCCACGTGGTCCTTAAGCTGGTTCAGCACTTTGGGGTTGCGAACCACCGCCGTTTCGAGCTGAATGCCAATCGCGTTTGGCTGGGGAGCCTGAAACCAGATGAATAGCATCTTTCGCTGGGCGCGCGCAGCTTTCATGGCCTTGGCGTAATCGGCGTACCAGTCGACATGGACGGGTCGAGCGGCGGCCTGGGACGGTCGCTGGGGGGCCCATCGAGTGCGGGCCAGCGCCGGGCCGGAGAGTAGCTGAAATACGACGAGTACGATCAGGGTGCGAAACATCGGAGAACCTCCTCGTGGGCAAATTTCGAGTGAGCCATCGGGACTCAGCGCCGGCAAACGACCTTTCGCGGTTGATGCCGGAATAGACTTGTCAGCGGGCGGGAACCTCTTCGAGGAGGACCGCCTCGTTCTGGCAAACAGAAGCAGGCAAGAGCGTTGGACCCGGCCGGTTAGGGCCGGCAGAGCTGGGGCAGGAGAAATTTCATGGGTTGCTGTCTCAGTGGAGTTTGTCGATCAGTGTGAAATTCCCGACTGGAGAGTTCCGGTGTAACTGGCAGGCTGGCTAAAATCAATCGGCAGGCCGGTTTTTCCGCCGGCGACGATTGCGCCTGGTAGCCGCCGCTTTTCTTTCATGCTAAGACATGAACTCCGGTCGCCAGATGGCACGGAGGCGCTGCCCAAGGAACTTGTGAATGATCCATTTCAATCGACTTGGGCCGTGGGTTGTGGCTATGGCCATAAGCTATTTCAGCGCAGCGTCTTATGCTTTGGATCCATTGCCAGGCACCGGCCCCGCTGCCGCTCGGGCGGCAATAGGCGGCGAGGGGGCGACTGTCGCCGCGGATTTGGCGGCGCAGGTGCGCGCGGCAAAGGATCCCCTGCCCCCCCGCCAGCATGGAAAAACAGCGGCGGTACGGCAGAGACTTTCCTTGTCTCTCGCCACGTTGGATCGCTATTTGGCCACAGGCGGGGCCAATGGCCGGGCGTGGAAGCGGTTTCTGCTGTGGGACGAGATGCAAGCGGAACTGCGAAAGCCGGCCTCGCCGGACTTGGCGGAGTTGGAGCGGGTCTATCGCCGCTTCGCTTCGGACCACGCCGGGCTAGAGCTGCCCGTTTGGCGGAACGTCGCTTTGGCCTTGCGAACCTACATCGACCTGGCGGCGGCCCTTGCCGATCCGCAGCCGCAAGCGACCTATGAGATGCAGCTTGGCCGGTTGGCCGACGGGCTGGAAGCCTACGCCAGCACCTCGGCGCCGGAAGCGCTTGACGCTGCAGCCGTGGCATTGGGCCGGCTGGAGCGCGCCGGCCAGGCATTGCCCCTCGTGCGGCAAGTGCGAGAGCGATTGTCTCAGCCGAACCTGTACGTCAACATTTCCGAGGAGTTCATCGCCGCGGGGACGGGCCGGTTGATCGATGAGGTCGAACCGGTCCGCGACGCAATTCTCGGCACCCAGATTAGCGGGCAAGGCCGAACGGCGGGCCATGTCCAGGTCAAACTGCTTCCAAGTGCGAATCGGGCGGTATTGGAGACGATCCTCGAAGCCGTCAATTACGCCCAAACGGTCGGCGTCAACGGGCCGGCAAGGATCGGCAGCAATACCCGCACGGTGCTGTTCGGTCGCCAGCCGCTGGCGATCGATGCGGAAGGGCTTCACGCGCTGCCGGGCCTCGCCTCGGCTTCGGCCAATAGCCAAATTTACGGTGTTTGGTCGACCAAGCGCGGATGCGTGGACCGCTTGGTGCGCAAAGTCGCATGGAAGCGCATTCCCAAGCAAAAAGGACAAAGCGAACAGATCGCCTCGCGCCACGCCGAGCGCCGTCTGAGCCGCCGGCTGAACGAAGAATTGAATCGCGAGCTGCAAGCTTCCAATGCGAATTATTTGCAGCGCGTCCGCAATCCGCTG
>DATNEC010000308.1:0-2723 GCA_035606815.1 Pirellulales bacterium | reverse complement strand
GGCCCAACGACGTGGCGCCAATCGAAGCCGCCATCTGTGCTGGAGACTGACCGGGCGCATAGCCGACGACCCAGTCGAACGTTTGGCTCAATTGCTCAGCCGTATATTGCCCCAGATAGGAAGCCTGCTTCACCGCCGCCGACAAGGTCGCCGAGTGCGTAATATCGATCTGTCCGGGGGGGTCGACAGGAACGACCGACATCATTCGCCGATCTTCCAGGTTCTCAAGCTGCAGACTTCTTCCGAAGGCCACGCCCAAACGGCGCCGGGGGCGCGAGGAGGCTCTGCCCGAGCCGGCGCTCCGCTTGCGCGGGGGGCGTGCGAAATGGCCAGGGCCGGTCGGTTCACCAAACAGCATGAGACGAGTTCCCAAAGGCGCAAAAACTGGAAATCCCGACGAAAGCCGGAGATAAAAACTCATTTCGCAGAATAACTGGCGGCTACATCCGCCGCAACGATTTTTCAACTTCGGCGGCGATTTTGGCCCCCCGTTTTTTCGCCGCCGGGGTGCATTCATGCTCCGCCGGCCTTAAACTTACGGCCAGCGGCCTGTGGCGGCCGCTCTTTCAGGACTGCAAGAGCCGCAGCATGATTCCCACGTTGTTTTCCGTCAGCTACGCCGGCTACTGGGGCCAGCACCGGCTCGATCTGCCCGCCTTCTTCCAGAAGGCCGCGGCGCTGGGCTATTCGGCGGTCGAAATCGGCGGCAAACGCCCCCACCTTTCCGTGCTCGACTACCCGGACGAAGCGTCGCTCGCCGCGGTCCGCTCCGCCGCGCAGGCCTCGGGGGTGGAAATTGCGACGGTCGCCGCCTACACCGACTTCACCGCCGGCCGCAATGCCCCCGAAGCTCCGTTCGTCGAGATGCAACTGGCCTACATCGCCGGCTTGGCCCGGATCGCCCGCGGCCTGGGGGCCAAAATCGTGCGCGTCTTCAGCGGCTACTCGCCCGCCGACGCCTGCTACCAGGCCGATTGGGACAAGTGCGTCAAGGCCCTGCGCGAGGCGGCCGAGATTGCGGCCGACCACGGCATCGTGCTCGGCCTGCAAAACCATCACGACGTGGGCGTCTCCGTGGAAGGCTTCGAGGAATTGCTCGACGACGTTGGACACCCGAATTTGCAAGCGATGTTCGATCCCTGGTCGATCGCTCTGCACGGCGCCGACCTGTATCAGGCGGCGCGGCGGATGGCGCCGCGGATGGTGCAAACCACGTTGGCCGACTACGTGCGCATCCAGCGCTTCGCGTATCAGCCCGAACTGATCAACTACCGGCGGCTGGAACCGCCCGCCGTGCGCGCCGTGCCGCTGGGCGAAGGATTCCTCGATCTGCCGGCGTTTTTCGCGGGGCTGAAAGAGGGAGGTTTTCGGGGCTATGTGGCCTACGAAATGTGTTCGCCGCTGCGCGGCGGCGGGGGTGAGGCGAACCTCGACGCGGCGGCGGCCACGAGTCTGCGGAAGATTCGAGAGTTGATCGCCTGAGCGAATTTTCGTCCTGCTTGGGTTACACTGGAACTGGACGAGGACGGCCGGATGCCGACTCGCACGCAACAAGAAACCTTCGGCGGCCATCGGACCGCGCCGCGATGCCAAGGTCTTCGCAAAGGAGCGCTTACCGTGCAATTCCTGCAACGAGCGATCGTGATTGCAATTCTAGCGACGCCCGGCGTCGTTTTGGCCCAAGCGAAACAGAACAAGTTCGGCGCGGAAGCCGACGACCACAAAGGCCCGAAGCTGGGCCAGGCCGCGGTCGAGCGCTGGCGCGTGGGCGTGATCATCAACGCCCTGAGCGGCATAGCGACCGACATCTCCGGCTGCGTGCAGTTGCCCGTCGAATGGCCGGAACAGCAGGTGAAAGTGCTTGAAGAGGAATTCACTCCCTTCGCCAGCGAGGTGCGCTACCGCAATGTCGAAGCGGTGAAAGAGTTTTTGATCGCCATACCGCAGGTTCCCGCCGGGCAGGAGGCGAAAATGCTGGTCACGCTGCAGATCACGCGATTCGCTCAATTGCCGCCCGACGACACGACAATTCTCATGAAGCTGGACTCCAAAAAGCTGCCCAAGGACATTCGCCGCTATCTTGGGCCAAGCCCGCGGATCGAAAGTCAAGGGGGCAAGATCAAAGTCTTGGCCAAAAAGATCGCCAAAGAGGCGGAAGGCAAAACCGATTGGGAGCAGATCGAGGCCATTTTCAATTGGGTCCGCGAAAACGTGAAGCACGAAGCCGGCGCCAAGCAGCCGGGCGCCTTGCAGGCCCTGCGCGACAAGACCAGCGACCACGAGGGCCTGACTTCGCTATTCGTCGGCTTGTGCCGCGCCAGCGACGTTCCGGCGCGGACCGTGTGGATCCCGAAATCGAGCTACCCGGAGTTCTATCTGACCGACGACGAAGGCGAAGGCCACTGGTATCCCTGCCGGTTGATGGAGCCGTTTCTGTTCGGCGGCACTTCCGACGTGGGGCCGATTTGGCAAAAGGGCGACAACTTTCGCTCGCCCGACGCGCCGCGCGAAGCGCTGCGCTACCTGCCGTCGAAACTCTCGGCCAACACCAACAAGCCGCAGGTGACGTTCATCCGCGAGTTGGTGTCGGTCGGAGCACAGTAAAGCGGCACGGCGAGCGGAAACATCGGCGATTCAAGCCACGGATGAAACACGGATCGAACATGGATGAAAGAGGTGTGATCCGCGTTTCCGCGGTAAGCTTTTCACCCTTCCGCCTTCAT
>DATNEC010000304.1:0-3496 GCA_035606815.1 Pirellulales bacterium | reverse complement strand
CCGATATCGAGCGTTTGGCCGGCATCGAAAAGGACTTCTCCGGCCAATTGGCCGACGTGAGCCTCGGCGTACACACGCCCGCGTCGGCCGAGTTCCTGCTCGGCTATTTGGCGACTGATTCCAAAGCGTTCGACCGCATTTCGGAATATGCCCACGAAACGGCCCGTTATCTGCCCGAGGCGGAACTGCCGAGGCTCTATGCGTGGGCCGAAATGCGATCGCAAGCGTCGCTGCCGCAGGCCCGCGAGTTGGCCCTGGCGCTGCACCGCGCCGCTCAGGAGCGCCGGCTGCCGCTGCCCGATAGCTTTCGCGCCGCGGCGTCGCGCACGGCGCAAACACTGCTGGCCAGCACGGGCAAGCCGCTGGTGCAAGGAGGGATCGAACTGGCCCGCGAACTGCAATTGAAAGCATGCTACGAGCAGCTTGCCGGGCTCGCGGCGCCCGCGGCGAAATTCGGCGATTTGCGCGCCGCCGCGATCGACGCCTGCGTGGCCAACGACGGCGGCCGGTCGATTGCGCTGTTGAGCGAGATTTTGGGCGACGCCGCCGAGCTGGCGCCGCTGCGGCAAAAAGCGGCCTCGGCCCTGGCGAATTTGAATCAAGAAGCCTCGCGGCAAGAACTCGTCAAGCATCTCCGCACGGCCTCCGATCGCTTGGCGATCGAGATCGCGGCGGGCTTGGCCGCGCGGCCCGAAGGAGGCGAGTTGCTATTGGCCGAAATCACGGCGGGCAAGGCCTCGCCGCGCCTGTTGCAGGAAGCGGCCGTGCAAGAGCGGCTGCGGGCGGCCCGTCTCCAAGACTTCGATGCGCGGCTGGCCAGGCTCGTCGCCGCTCTGCCGCCGGCCGACGAGCGGATCAAGCAACTCATGGCGGCGCGCCGCGACGGCTTCGGCCGGGCGAAGGCCGACGCGGAGCTCGGCAAAGCCGCGTTTCAGAAGACGTGCGCCGCCTGCCATCGCATCCGCGGCGAGGGCGGCAAAGTAGGCCCCGACCTGGACGGCGTCGGCCTGCGCGGCGTCGATCGCCTGCTCGAAGACATGCTCGATCCCAGCCGCAACGTCGATCAGGCCTTTCGCGGCACCGTCTTGAACACCGTCGATGGCCGCACCATTTCCGGGCTGTTGCTTCGCAACGAGGGCGCCGTGTTGGTGCTGGCCGATGCGCTGGGCAAAGAGATTCGGGTTCCCGAGTCGGACATCGACGAACGGGCCATAAGCAATCTTTCGCCGATGCCCGGCAACGTGGCCGACCTGATTCCCGAGGGCGATTTCTATCATCTACTGGCCTACCTGCTCGCCCAGCGGCAGGCGCCGGCGGCGCAGTAGCTCCGATGCTCCGCGGCGGAGATGAGGCGGCTTGACTTGTCGCGCAAGCCGGCCATGCGGTAAGGTCGAGCGATTGCGCAGCGCGGGGCTGGAACGGGCGAAAATCATGATTTATACGCCTCGTCCGAGATATAAATCGCCAAATGCCGCGAATCGTGCTCCCGTTCGGCAATTACAGGCTTTCGCCGCGGCCGTCGCGGAGACAGTCTTTATAATTCGGTTCCAAAATGGCTCGTGGTCGCCCAACAACAAGCCCTGAAATGCCCCTTTTTACGCGACGCGGCGAAGCGCCTTGCGGCAAATGCCTGGAATTCTCGGCAAACGCCGCGACGGACCGGCCGCCAAAATGAAAAATCTCGCGGGATATAAATAAATCGGCGGAAATATAAATCACGCGAGGGCCGGTTTTGGGTCATGGAGAGCGGGTGCCGCCCCGTGACGGACCAGAGGTCCATCCTACGGCCTTTCTCGACCAGCCGATTGAACCTATTCTGATAGCCCATGAGCGAACCGATCATCAGCGTCTCGGGCCTGCGCGGAATTGTCGGCGAAAGCCTGGTCCCGGAAACGGCGATCCGCTATGTCTGCGCCTTCGCTAGCCTGCTGCCGGCCGGGCCAATCGTCGTCACGCGCGACGGCCGCGCCACGGGCCGCTGGTTGGCCGATGCCATCCGCGGCGGATTGGCCGCCGCGGGTCGCGATGTTCTCGACGCCGGCGTGGCCGCCACCCCGACCACGGGAGTCTTGGTCCGCCAGCTCGCCGCGGCCGGCGGCATTCAGATTTCGGCTTCGCACAATCCGGCGGAATACAATGGGCTGAAACTGTTTTCGAGCGAAGGCCGGGTGATCTCGGCCGCGGCCGGCGAAAAGGTCATCGCCCGATATCGTGCAGGCGACCTCCGCTGGGCGAGCCACGACAAGATCGGCCATGCGACCGCGTGCGAAGATCCCCACTTGCACCATGCCGACCTCGTGCTCGCGACGGTCGGCGTCGAGCGAATCCGCCGCCGCCGCTTCAAGGTGCTGCTCGACGCCAACCACGGCGCCGGAAGCCTGCTCGGCCGGCGATTGCTGGAGGGCTTGGGCTGCCGATTGACGCTGTTGGGCGGCGAGCCTGACGGCCGGTTCGAGCATACGCCCGAGCCTACGGCGGAAAATCTGGCGGGCGTGCTCGAACAAGTTACGGCCGCCGGCGCCGACGCGGGCTTTTGCCAAGATCCCGACGCCGACCGGCTGGCGATCATCGACGAGCGAGGCCGCTATCTCGGCGAAGAATACACGCTGGCGATTTGCGCCGATCACTTGCTGCGAAGCAATCCCGGCGCGGTGGTGACCAATTGCTCGACGAGCCGCATGACCGAAGACCTGGCGAACCGCTATCAAGTTCCTTTCTCTCGCTCGGCCGTCGGCGAAGCCAATGTGACGGAAGTCATGCAGCGGCACGCGGCTGTGCTCGGGGGCGAGGGCAACGGCGGCGTGATCGATCCGCGCGTCGGCTATGTGCGCGACAGCTTTGTCGGCATGGCGCTGGTGCTCGACGCGATGACCGCGCGCGAACTGCCTGTCAGCCGGCTGGCCGATGAGTTGCCGCGATACGAGATCGTCAAAACGAAAATCGCATTGGCGCCAGGCAAGGTACTGCCGGGCCTGGAAGCGCTCGCCGAACATTTTCACGACGCCGCGGCCGACCGGCTCGACGGCTTGCGGCTCGACTGGCCCGGCAAGTGGCTTTTGGTGCGTGCCAGCAACACGGAGCCGATCCTGCGGGCCATCGCCGAAGCGGAAACCGCCGCCGAGGCCCGGCGGCTATGCGACGAGGCGGCGAGGGTGCTGGTTGGCGTTTAGGCCACGATCCGCACCGTTTCGCCGTTCCGGCCGCCGCCTTGGTGCTTGCCGAGCGTCGTCTTCGCCACCACGCCGTCGAACAGCCGCTGCACGAAGTCGCTTTCGTCGCAGATCTTTCGCATGGCGTCCAAGAAGACGTTGATTTCGTCGCGACGGACGGTCAGCGGCGGCTGAATTCTCAGCACGCGCGGGTTCGATCGCGTGACCTGGGCGTAGATGCCGTAGTCGTTGAGTAGGGTCTGCATCGCATACATCGCCGGCAGACCTTCGAGGATCTGATCGAAGTTCGAGACCAGATACGAACTCAACCCGCTGGCATCGAGCGC
>DATNEC010000297.1:0-4689 GCA_035606815.1 Pirellulales bacterium | reverse complement strand
AAAAGCCGATCGGCTTAAGCTCCGTCGAAGCGGAATCGCTGATCGCGGCCGGCCGGCGCCATCCGCGGCTGAAGCTGATGGAAGCCTTCATGTACCGCCATCATCCGCAGTGGGTCGCGGCGAAGCGGCTGGTCGATGAGGGCCGGCTCGGCCCGTTGAAGACGGTGCAAAGCTTCTTTTCGTATTTCAATCGCAATCCCGACGACGTTCGCAATCGGGCCGAGATCGGCGGGGGCGGGCTGATGGATATCGGCTGCTACCCGATTTCGCTCTCGCGGTTCTTGTTCGGCCGCGAGCCGCGGCGCGTGTTCGGGCAGGTCGAGTACGACCCCGACTTCCGCACCGACCGTCTCGCTTCGGCCATCCTGGATTTCGGCGACGGCAGCGGCACGTTCACCTGCGGAACCCAACTGGCGCCGTTTCAGCGCGTGCAAATTTTCGGGACCGAGGGACGCATCGAAATCGAAATCCCCTTCAATGCCCCGCCCGATCGGTCCTGCCGGATGTGGCGCCAATCGGCCGCGGGCGTCGAAGAGATCACGCTACCCTCGTGCGATCAATACACGGTGCAGGGAGATTTGTTCACCCAAGCCATTCTCAACGACTCGCCCGTGCCGACGCCGATCGCGGACGCCGCCGCCAACATGCGAGTCATCGAGGCGCTCGTCCGTTCGGGCGAAAACGGCCGCTGGGAGACGCTTCGCTCGTAGACCGTCGAACACGACGACCGGACCGTCGCCGGCAAGGAACCGCCATGAAGGTGCTCTACGTCCATCCCAGCGCTCTGATGTATTCGGAGGTCTACCTGCGGCTGGAACCGCTGGGCTTGGAACTGGTGGCCGAGGCCACGCGCCGGGCGGGCCACGACGTGCGGCTCATCGATCTGCAAAGTTTTCGCCAGCGCGACTACTTCCGCATGCTCGACGAGTGGCGCCCCGACGCGATCGGCTTTTCGCTGAATTATCTGGCGAACATCCCCGAGGTCGTCGATCTGGCCGCGGCGACGCGGCGGCTTTTGCCGGAGAGTTTCCTGTTCGCCGGCGGCCACAGCGCCAGCTTCACGGCCCGCGAGATCCTGGAGCACGCCGCCGGGGCGATCGATTGCGTCGTCCGAGGCGAGGGAGAAGAGATCGCGCCGCGGTTGTTGGAGATCGCCCGCGACGACCGCGGCGCGATCGGCGCGTTGCCAGGCGTCGTCACGCTCGACGGTTGCGGGCCGCCGCCGCGACTGATCGAGGATCTCGACGAAATCCAGCCGGCCCGCGACCTGCTCAAGCGGCGCAAGAGCTATTTCATCGGCAGTCTCGACCCGTGCGCGTCGATCGAGTTTTCGCGAGGCTGCCCTTGGGATTGCACGTTCTGCAGCGCGTGGACTTTCTACGGCCGCAGTTATCGCAAAGTCGGCGCCGAGCGGGCCGCCGAAGACCTGGCCCGCGTGCGCGAGCCGGGAGTGTTCATCGTCGACGACGTGGCATTCATCCATCCGGAGCAAGGCCATGCCGTGGCCGACGAAATCGAGCGCCGCGGGATTCGCAAGGAATACTATCTGGAAACGCGCGGCGACGTGCTGCTGCGCAACAAGGAAGTCTTCGAGCGCTGGCGGCGGCTGGGGCTGAAGTACATGTTCCTGGGGCTGGAGGCGGTCGACGAAGAGGGCCTGAAAAAATTCCGCAAGCGCGTGTCGCTGGGCAAGAACTTCGAGGCCCTCGAATGCGCTCGCTCGCTGGGCATCGTCGTGGCCGTGAACATCATCGCCGATCCAAGTTGGGACGCGCGGCGGTTCGAGGTGCTGCGCGAGTGGGCCTTGTCGGTCCCCGAGATCGTTCACGTCACGGTCAATACTCCGTACCCCGGCACGGAAACCTGGCAGACCGAATCGCGCCGTTTCACGACTCGCGATTATCGCTTGTTCGACGTGCAGCACGCGGTGTTGCCCACGGCGCTGCCGCTACGGCGATTTTACGAGGAGTTGGTCCGCACCCAGCAGGTGCTCAACCGCAAGCACTTGGGTTGGGCGGCGCTGCGCGGCACATTTGCCCTGACCGCGCGGCTGCTGGCGAAGGGGCAAACGAACTTCGCCCGCATGCTGTGGAAATTCAACTCCGTCTACAATCCCCGGCGGCAATGGGCCGACCACCAGCGCCGCGTCGATTATCCGATGACGTTGCCAGACCAGGCCCGCCGATTTGACCCGGCCGCCCTCTATGTCCATCCGCCGGCGACTACCCGCTCGGCGACGCCGTAGCTGCGGCCGGCCCGTCCAAGATCTCACCTGGATTCTGCGTCGCTCCGGATTTACCCGGGTTCCAAAATGCCGATCTTTCCATCGAGACGCTTGGCAAACTTGGTATACTAAAAGGCGATTGCGCCCGCCTTTTTTGAAAAACCCTGCCGAAAAGCATCCTTCCCACCACGGAATTCGACCATGAGCATGCATAGGAACTGCGAAGGCTCTTCGCGCCGCGATACGTTGCAACTCGGCCTGGGGATGCTCGGGTGCGGCGGGCTGGCGAACCTGCTGCGGCTGCAAGCCGAAGCGGGAGAGACGACCGCGACCCCGCGGAAGCCGACAAGTTGCATTCTGATCTGGATGGACGGCGGGCCGTCACACTTCGAAACATTCGACCCCAAGCCCGCGGCGCCGCTGGAAATTCGCGGCGATTTCGACACAATCGACACGAAGATCCCCGGCGTGCAGTTTTCGCAGTACATGACCCGGCTGGCGGCGATCTCCGACAAGTTCGCCGTCGTGCGTTCGGTCTGCCACAACCAGGCGAACCACGGCGCCGGCAACCACTACATGATGACAGGCGCCCCGCCGCGAATGCCGGTCGGCTGCGGCGCTTTCGTCAGCTTCCACCCCAGCCTCGGCTCGGTGGCGGCCTATGAATGCGGCGCCCCCAACGGCTTGCCGGCCTATTTCTCGATGCCCGGCGTGTCGCGCTCGGGCGGTCCGAATTTTCTCGGCGCCAAGTACGCGCCGTTCGTTGTCGCCGACGATCCGAACAATTCGCATTTCCGCGTGCGCGACGTGGCCCTGCCGCAAGGGCTGGCCGACGGCCGCTTCGCGGGCCGGCGCGAGCTGCGCGTGCAGGTCGACCGCATGCAGCGCATCGCCGACAAGGCGGCCGGCGACCCCGTGAACACAGTCGACGATTATTACCGCCAGGGCTACAGCCTGGTGACCAGCCCCGAGGCGCAGCTCGCGTTCGACATCCATAGCGAGCCGGAGAAGACGCGCGAGGCTTACGGGCGGAACGGCTTCGGCCAGCGGGCGCTTTTGGCCCGGCGACTGGTCGAGGCGGGAGTGCCGTTCGTCACGCTCTATGAAGGAGGCTGGGACCACCACAGCGACATCTTCGGCGGCATCGCCAAGCGGATGCCGGCCTTCGAGAACACGATCGCCACGCTGATCGAAGATCTCGAAGCCCGCGGCACGCTCGACACGACGATGGTCGTGGCGCTGGGCGAGTTCGGCCGCACGCCCAAGATTTCCACGCTCTCGGGCCAGACCAAGCCGGGCCGCGATCACTGGTCGAGCGCCATGTCGATTCTATTCGCCGGCTGCGAAACTCCGGGCGGGCAAGTCGTCGGCGCCACGGACCGCAACGGCTACGCCGCCTCGGAGCGCGTATTGTCGCCCGAGAATTTCGTCTCCACGATTTATCGTAAGCTCGGCATCGACCCCGGCAAGATTTACCACACGCCGCAGGGCCGGCCCGTGCATCTCGTCAGCGATGCCACGCCGATTTCCGAGTTGATGGCTTAGGCGCCGCACGGACGCCATGCGAGCTAGTGTCACGTCGAACAAATGACAGGCTGGGGCCGCGCTCCGGTCTGATGTTTGGCCAGCGCGGCGCGCCACTCGCCATCGCTCAATCGGCCGCTCTTCACGAAAATCTGCACCGAGCCGGTGCGGTCGATGATCGACGTCGTGGGAAACGACGCAGTGCGAAACGCCTTGGCGACGGCTTGGCCGTAAGGCGTGCTGGCGTCGATCCGGCAGAGCTTGTACTTGGAGAGTAGCTCTTTCGCGGGTTGTGGATCGACGAGCGAGATCTGGCCGATCCGCACGGCATCGGTCCATCCAGCGTCGATCTGTACTGCCCGGGCCGATGGATTCTCGAGGACGACCAGCAGCGGCTTTCGCTCGGCGCGGGCGGCCCTCAAGGCGGCGCCGTAGTCGTTCATCCATTCGATCGAGTTCGCCGGCGCGGCGAACATGGTCAGCCCCAATGCCCAAGTCGCTAAGGCATTCATTTCCGACTCCTTTCAAGCTTGGCCCGCACCGTGCGGCGGTCCCTCGAAGCATCGTCATCGCCGGCGGCCGACAAGACCGCCGCGAACAGATCCATCGAGGTTTTTCACGCCGCTCGCGATCAGCGGATCGGGAGCACGGCTTCGGCAGGCATTCGATGAAGCTCGATCCTCGTTCCGTAGGCGCTCGAGGCCCTGGAGGATCGGTTGGTTAGCAAGCGATGCTAAGGACCGCCGCTCGCCGGCACAAGGACCACGAGCGAGGGGGGAGGCGCCCACCAAGGCGCCTGCCGACGGATAGGGCCTTAAGTCGCAGGGCGACGCGTTGCGAGGCCCGCGGGACGAAATGACGTCCCCAACTACGCTTGCACGCCGAACTTGCCGTTGGCCCGCATTATTCGCCGGTTGCGGCGCGGGCAAAGTTGCGAGCGA
>DATNEC010000242.1:0-3110 GCA_035606815.1 Pirellulales bacterium | reverse complement strand
ACGACAAGGAAATCGGCGATGCGTTCGAATCGTTGAGCGGGCGAGACGCGTTCCATATCGACCCCTGAGCGCCGGAAAAGAAGTTCGCGGCTTATAGCGTTCGAAACGCCGCAAGGTCAAGGCGTCTTGGCGGGCTTGTTCGAACCGCTCATTTCGCCTGGTCCGCCAGATAGGTTGGTCGATTTGGCGCCAAGCCGCGTCCACTCTCCTGGCCTAGCGGACCTCTGCCGGCGGGCGCCCAACGTCGCTAAGGTTCGGCGCGTTGCAGGGTTGCATTCCAGGGGCAGAACTCGCGCCCGCCGTGGCACGTCGATTGCAATTCATAGGTCTACGACACGAGAGGGGGCGTCAACTCTTCAAGGAGTATCGTCATGAGCGGCAAAACCGATGAAATGAAGGGGCGCGTGAAAGAGGCGGCCGGCGCTTTGACTGGCGACGAAAAGCTCAAACGCGAAGGCAAGCTCGATCAGGCGGCCGGCAAAGTCAAGAATGCCGCGGAAAAGGCGATCGACAAAGCCAAAGATGCGGCCGACCCTCGTTGCAGGCAGTGAAAACGAGCGCATGAAAAAGCCCGGCGAGAGTCTGTCAGAATCGACGCTCGTCGGGCTCACGCCGCGGGTAATTCTCTGACGCTTCGTGCGGCGTCCCTGTCAGGACAGAGGCGGTGAAGCAGCCGACCAAAGGCCCTGACATCGAAACTATAGGTCAGGTTTTTGGGGCGGCAAGTATATTTATTACGCGAGCAGAATTCGGGAATTCTTTGCCTGATTGCATTTCCAGCCCAGAGGGCGGCCCCGGGGTCCGGTGAGGGGAGGGGCGCAAACGCACGTCTTTTCGCGGGAGCGAAAAGCGACTTTGGCGGTCAGTTCGGCCAGGGGTTTTTCCAGTCTCCCCAGCGTTCCAGGTAGGAGCGGTAGGCCGCAATTTCCGCGGCGCGCTGTTCGAGCCAAGTTTTGGCGGCTGAAATGAGGTTTTGTTCCTCATCGAGCGAGAGTTGGCCCAGCACGACCCGCGTGCGGAGGAAGATGAAGTACGTGTCGAGCACGTCGCAGCGGCAGTAATCGTTGATCTCGGCCAGTTTGCCGGCATCGAACAGGTCTTGGACCATGTGCCCTTGAACGTCCATTTTCCCCGGTTTGCCGAGCAGGTTGGCCGCCAGATTGAGCCCGCCGTTGAACCGCGTCGAACCGAAATTGGTCAGCAGTTCTTGCAGGTCGAAGTGGGCCTCGATGTTGTAGCGGTTGCGAGGCTGCTCGAAGCTTTTGGCCGAAAGATTGAACCAGCCCGGCACGCTGATTCCGTAGCGAAACGCGGCCAGTTCCAAGAGCGGAATATCGAAGGTCCGGCCGTTGAAACTGACCAGCGTGGGCCGCCCGTATTTTTCCCAGCCGCGCCAAAAGTGCTCGGTGATGACGTGCGAACGGAATTGCGGTTCGTCCAGCGTCACCAGATCGAGCAACCGATAGTCGGCCGCCACCTTGGCGATGGCGATGGAGATCGGCACTTGGAACGTATAGGGGATGAAATCGCTCTCGAACTTTTCCAGCAGTTCATCGCGATAGCGGCGGACGGCCTGCTGGGCCGGCAGTTGCTCGCCCGGATAGCGCAAGCGCGAAACCAGTTCTCCGTCGGCGACGCTTTCAATATCGAACACGAGGTAGCGGGCGGTAGACATGGCGGGCTATATTGGGCGAGCGCGAGGGTCTCAACGCATCGACGAAACCCCGTCGAGGGCGGCCGGATTCATGGAACCGCGCCGAAACGAAGAATAAGCCCAGCGACGCATGGCCCGCAAGTGCTTGGCGGCGATGGACTCGCGACCAGGAAGCAACCCGGCGGAGCGACGATGAACCACGAGCGTTTGTTGGAGCGCTTTTTGCGCTACGTGCGAGTCGATACGACGGCCGGCGACGCTTCGCAAGGTTATCCCAGTTCGCCGGGACAGTTGGAGCTGGGGCGCATGCTGGCCGCCGAGCTGGTCGCCATCGGCCTGAGCGACGCCCGGCAGGACCGACACGGCATCGTCATGGCCACTCTGCCCGCGACCGCCCGGCGGCAGACGCCCGTCATCGCCTTCAACGCCCATGTCGATACTTCGCCCGAAACCACCGGCGCCAACGTCGAGCCGCAGGTTTGGCGCAACTACGATGGCCGCGACTTGCGCTTGCCCGCCGATCGAAACCAGGTGATTCGCGTCGAAGCGAACCCCGAGCTGCGCGATCTCATCGGCCGCACGATCGTCACCAGCGACGGCACGACGCTGCTCGGCGCCGACGACAAGGCCGGCGTGGCCACGATCATGGAAGCGGTCGCTTATCTGGCGGAGCACCCCGAACTGGAGCATGGGCCGATCCGAGTCTGTTTTACGTGCGACGAAGAGATCGGGCGCGGCGTCGATCACGTCGATCTCGCGGAGCTTGGCGCCGTGGTTTGCTACACGCTCGACGGCTCGGGGGCCGATCAGATCGACGTCGAGACCTTCTCCGCCGACTTGGCCGTCGTCGTCATTCGGGGCGTCAACATCCATCCCTCGATCGCCAAGGGGCGGATGGTCAACGCCGTGCGGGTGGCCGCCGATTTTTTGGCGAGGTTGCCGCGTGACATGCTCTCTCCGGAGACCACCGAAGAGCGTGAAGGCTTTTTGCATCCCTACAAACTGGAGGGCGGCGTGGCCCAGGCGACGATCGCGATCTTGCTGCGCGATTTCGACACGCTCCGGTTAGCGGAGCACGCCCGGGTCTTGCGAGCGGCGGCCGAGGCCGCCAGCGCGGCGTGGCCCGGTTCGTCGATCGACGTGCAGATCACGCAGCAATATCGCAACATGGCCGAGGGACTGGCGCGCGAACCGAGAGCGGTCGCTTTCGCTCAAGCGGCGCTCCGCCGGCTGGGCCGCGAACCGCGGCTGACCGTGATTCGCGGCGGCACCGACGGCTCGCGGTTCACCGAGCTTGGACTGCCCACGCCCAACCTTTCGACAGGCGAACACAATCCCCATTCGCCGCTGGAATGGACTTGCCTTGAAGAAATGGCGCAAGCGGCGGAAATGCTCGTGGCGCTGGCCCAAGTTTGGGCAAGCTCCTAACCGCGGCGGTTCGCCCATTTCGGCGACC
>DATNEC010000282.1:0-3215 GCA_035606815.1 Pirellulales bacterium | reverse complement strand
CGAGTCGCCAAATCCCTTATGCGAAGTTGCGGCGTGCGGACTCGCATAACATGCGTCTTTCATCGCGTCAATTTCAAGTGGGCACAATGTGCGTCGCCGCAACCTGCCCCATCGCATCTAGAGTTCGCGTTGACCCTGGGGCGCAGCCCCACCTTTTTCTGCCATCGCCGCGTCGGTGGGGCTGCGCCCCAGCCTGCGTCGCTTGAAGAGGTAGATCGTCGCCGAAGGCGGCCAGATTGGCCGAAGATTCACGCAAACGACTGGCCATCTTCGCCATTATCATTCTGAGGACATCTGGCCTCAAAAGGCGCCGATGGCCTTGTTGTAATATTCGGGCGTGGTCAGCAGCGTCTCGGTGTTCGTTTCCGTGCCGTAGTTTTGCGAGAAGTTGAATAGGAAGGCCTGCAAGCCGGCAGGGTCGGCGGCTCGATCGAGATAACGCTCGTAGATGCCGTTGATGGTGCGGGTTTCGGCCTCGATGCTGCTCTGGACTTGTCCAGCCACTTCGACGCGCGTCATTCCGGCGGCCAGTTCCTGCTCGTAGAACGCCAGGGCGCCCGGTTCTGGATCGCGTTTCAAGACATCTTCGTAGAGGGCCTTGATGAAGCCCTCGTTCGTGCCGCCGCCGCGGTTGACGAAATACTCATTCGATGCGATCAGGGCCGTCGCGGTCCGCCGGTCGACGCCGGGCCCGCTGGGAACGCCCTGCGAGAGGTTGACCAGGTTCAAGAAATAGGCCTCGCCCGCGGCATCGGCGGGGCGGTGCAAATAGGTCTCGTAGGCATTGTCGACTTCGTCGCGGCGGAATTCGTAGGGCGGAGTGACCTCGATGATGATTTGCGCCAGGTTCAGCGCATCGCGACCATTTTTGTCGTACTGGAACGTCCAGTAGTTCACTTCATCCATCGAAATCGGGCGCTGCAACAAGTCTTGCAGCATTTCGTAGGTAAACCGC
Source organism: Pirellulales bacterium (assembly GCA_035606815.1). Classification (GTDB taxonomy): domain Bacteria; phylum Planctomycetota; class Planctomycetia; order Pirellulales; family JAICIG01; genus JAICIG01. The sequence goes on along the minus strand of DATNEC010000282.1, from coordinate 2,260 downwards.
TGGTCGACCGAGCCTTGCGTGCCGTCGGGCAGTAGCGGCTGGATATTGGCGAAGGTGAGCGACGCCGCTTGCACGGCCGAATTCTCAACGATCACGACGGCGACGGGAAACTTGTTCTCATCCTGATAGGTGTGCGAGCCGGCGACAATGTAGGTCGTTCCCGCTTCGCCTACGGCGCCGGTGTTGACCGTGCCGTCGCCCCAATTGATGACCGCCGTGAACTGATTCGCCGGCGTGCTTCCGTCGCCCGCCGTGAAGGTGGCCACGGGAACGTTGTTCAACGGAGCGCCTTCGAAGCCGCTGATCGGCAACGCCGTGAGGGCCACGGGCGTCGCCGACGGCACCCAGCGCAACTCAAGCTGCTCGGCCGAAATCGCGCGACCCAGCGAGTTCCACGATCGGCGCGGCGCGCCGTCGCGCGGCCGGCGGCGCGTGCCCGACGAATTCGATGAGCGCCGGCCCAAAAACCCGAAGACGGATTGCAGAAGCGAGGATCGCATGGTGTCTTGCCTTGCTCGGACGAGCTGCCTTTAGGACTGTATGCCTCTCCAACGGATATTTCGAGATTAGTAGCCTGGGGTAACTGGGTCAACTGGAAAACAGCTTGCATCCAGCCACGGATGAAACATCGATTTCCGCGTTTCATCCGCGTTTCATCGGTGGCTAAATGTTTCGCTACCGAGCGTCGGCGGGCGGTGCACTTCGGGCGGCTTGGCTGGCCGCGGAGCCATCTTGGACGATCCGCGACGGTGAGACGCCGGCGGCGACGAACAGCCGGAACTGTGCCTGGTTGTAGGCGGTCACCGCCTTGATCAACTCCTGCCGTGCCGCTCCCAACTGGTCGACGCTATTGAGGACTTCGATCGGCAGCGCCTCGGCGCCGCGGAGCCTGGCGAACTCCTCTCGGAACCCCTCCTCCGTGTCGTTCAATTGGCGCTGGGTAATGCGGATTTGCAGCGATTCGCCCCGCAGCAGACCGTAGGCCGCGATCACCTCTTGGCGGATGCCGTTGAGGGCCTGCGTGCGTTGGGCGATCGACTGATTCAGCACGGCCCGGCGTTCGGAGACCGTGGCGACGTTGCCCACGCCCATGTTGTTCAACGACCAGACCGCCAGTGCATCGAAATCGTTGCGGCCGCCGAAATTGCCGATCTTGGGCGGAAATAGCACGCTGCCGCCGCCGAACGAGCCGGCGCTGAAGCCGACCATCAGCAACGGAAACAAGGGGCGGGTTTGTTCTTGCCGCACCCGCGTGGAGTTGGCGCCGATCATGGCGCTGGCGGCCGCAAGTTCGGGGCGCCGGCGCTCGGCCATGCGGATCAACGTCTGGAGATCCAGTTCTGGGTCGACGAGTTCGATGCCTCCGATCGGCCCGCCGATCGTTTTCAACCGCGTCGAAGGATCGAGACTCAGCAGCTCGGCCAGTCTCGCCGAAGCCACGGCGATGCGTTCGTCGGCGCGCTGCACTTCGACGTGCATCAGGTAAGCCTCGGCCCGTGCGCGATTGGCGTCGCCTTCGCGGCCCTGCCCGGTAACCGCATACGCGGCCGTGATGCGGACAATTTCGGCCGCTTCGCGCTCGGTTTGCCGCGCCGCCTCGTAGCGCGCCTCGGCGGACAGCAACTCGAAGTATCGCACGATAGCTTGCAGCAACAAGGTGTTCGACGTGGTCGCCGATTCGAACCGCTTGGCCGTGACTTCCTGCCGCACCACGAGCGGTTCGTAAATGGCGTCGCCCACGTGTCCCAGAATTCTGACGGCCGGAATCGCCAAGCTTTCGGCCGCCCACACGCGGGTGCCGCCGCCGAAGTAAACAGCCTGGCTGTAAATGTCCTTGATCTGGCCGGTCGAGGCCTGAAAGTTGCCTTCGTGCTTGTGATAACTCGTGCCCGCGTTCAGGGTCGGCAACATCATCGAGCGAGCGCGGGTCTGGAGCGCCAACATCTCGCGCACCGCCTCGCGGGCTTCGCCCATCGTGGGATTGGCCGAAAGCATCAACCGCAGCGTGGTCGGCAGGTCGATTTCGAAAACGTCCAGCGGCGAGGAAAGCGCCGACGGAGCGTCGACGGTTTCCGCCCGCGTGCGAGCGCCGGGCGCGCGGCCTTGGCCCGAGACCGTGCCCGATCCAGCGAGGTCATCGGGAAGTTCGGAGATTGGGGCGGCATATCGCGAGGCCGGCTCCGCAACAGGCGGATCTTGCCGGCGATGGCTGGCGGCGACGACGGCGGGCTGCCGCAGCATCGGGCCGGGCGAGTCGTCG
>DATNEC010000275.1:0-8485 GCA_035606815.1 Pirellulales bacterium | reverse complement strand
CCCTTGGCTTTCGCGGAAAACGCCGACGTGATCATGCCGGCGAGTTGGGCCTTGGCCGTCAAAAACTGGAGCCTGGAAGAACAGTTTCGCGATTTCGGCCGCGGCGTGATCAGCCTCTCCGCGATCGTGTACTTCTTGTCGATCGTGGCCGCCATGCTCTACCTGTGCATGGTTTTGATCGGCCGGCGCCATTGGCAGGGCGGTCGTGACGGGCATTCGATGGGCGGCCATTACCTGGCGCGCACGCTGGCGCTGGCGGCCGCCGCGGTCGGCGTAACGATGATCTTTCACCGCTTCGACACGCGCGCCGACGTGACCAGCGAGCGGCTTAGCTCGTTGTCGTCCCAGACTCGCAAGTTGATCAAAGAGCTCGATCCCAAGCATCCGGTGAAGATCGACGCCTACATCAGCCCGGACGTGCCCGAGTCGTACGTGCAGACGCGGCTCGATCTGCTTTCGGCGCTGCGCGAGTTCGACAGCCTGGGCGGCAACAAGGTACACGTCGTGCTGCATTCGACGGAGCCGCTGAGCCGGGCGGCCGAACAGGCCGAACAGCAATACGGCATCACGGCCCAGGAAGTGATTTCGCGCACGCGCGGCGCCATCAGCCGCGAGCAGGTCTATCTCGGCGCGGCGATCCAGTCTGGGTTGAACAAGGTGATCGTGCCCTTTTTCGACCGCGGCATTCCCGCCGAATACGAGCTGGTGCGCTCGATTTGCACGGTCAGTCAGCAGGATCGCAAGAAGCTGGGGGTGCTGGTTACCGACGCCAAGTTGTTCGGCGGCTTCAATATGCAGACATTCTCGCAATCGCGCAACGAACTGCTGGTCGACGAGTTGGAAAAGCAATACGAGGTGGTGCAGGTCAATGCCGACAGCCCGATCGATGAAGAGCTCGACGTGCTGTTTGCGCCTCAACCGTCATCGCTGACTCCCGAACAGATGAAGAATTTCGTCGCGGCCGTGAAAAAGGGCATACCGACGGCGATCTTCGAAGATCCCTTTCCCTACATCCATAGCGACGTGCCGGGGACCAGCCAGCCGCGGCGCAGTCCGCAGATGAACCCGTTCGGCGGCAGCCCCCCGCCGGCGCCCAAGGGCAATATCGCCGAGTTGTGGAGCTTGTTGGGCGTCGATTTCATGGGCCAGGACGTCGTCTGGCAAAAGTACAATCCCGAGCCTAAGCTGCGGGCGATGGCGTCGCCGGAGTGGGTGTTCGTCGACTCGGGCGCGAGCGAGCAGCCGGTATTCGAAGCCGCGGACCCCGTCAGTTCGCAACTCCAGGAAATGTTGTTCTTGTTCCCCGGCTCGGTGGCGCACAAGAACGCTTCGGAACTGAAATTCGAGGCGTTGATCCTGACAGGCGACCAGACGGGCACGGTGGCCGTCGCGGAGTTGCTGGAGCCGACGATGTTCGGTCAGCCCGGCGGCCGGCTCAACATGAATCGGCGGATGAAGCCGACAAACCGCTATTACACGCTGGCGGCCCGGATCACGGGCGAATTGCCGAAAGAGGACGAGTTGATGTCCGATGCCGCGGCGGAGCCGGCGGAGGAAGCCGCCAAGAACGAAGACGGCGAAGAACCGGTCGACGCCAAATCGGAAGCCGGCGACTCCGAAGGGGATAAGCCCGATGCGAAGGGGGCAGACAAGGAAAAACCAGAGGCCGGCGAAGACAAGGCCGGCGAAGACAAGGCCGGCGAAGACAAGGCCGAGCCGGACGCGGAGCCCGCCAAGCCCAAACGAGAAGGGATCAACGTGGTCCTGGTTTGCGACATCGACCTGTTTTATTCGGCGTTTTTCGCATTGCGGGCCGGCGGCGACGACCCCAACCAAGAAATCAAATTGAACTTCGACAACGTGACGTTCATGCTCAACACGTTCGATTCGTTGGCCGGCGACGATCGTTTCATTGCCGTTCGCAACCGCCGGCCGAAGCACCGCATCTTGGAGAAGATCGAGAAGCTGACCAAGGAAGCGCGCGAGAAGAGCATGGCGGAAGTGGAGCGCTACCGAGAAGAGGTGGCGGCCGAGCAGGCCAAGGCGCAAAGCGAATTCGACAAGCAACTCGCGGAGTTGAAGAAGAAGAGCAAGAACTTGGACGAGCTCTCGCGCATGCAGCAGGAAGCCATGGCGCAGGCGGCCGGCCAGCGGCGATTGGATGCGAAAAAGAGCCAATTGCAAAAAGCCGCCCAGCAGAACATCGAGAAGACCGAACGAGACCTGAACGTCAAAATCAGCCGGGAGCAAGATTGGTACAAGTTCTGGGCCGTGTTTTTGCCGCCGATTCCCCCGCTGCTGGTGGGCCTCGGCGTATATTTCAACCGCCGCGCCCGCGAACGCGAAGGCGTCTCGAAATCTCGATTGCGTTAAAAGGCGCGGTCCCGCCGGGCGGAACGTAGCTCGGTTGACGGACCGACCGCATAGAACAGGATTCCCTCGGAAAGAACAGCGATGAACGAAAACGTCAAAACCTTGACCTTTGTCGGCGCGGCGGTGGTCGCCCTGGCGATCGGAAGCTACGCGAATTTCGCGTCGTCGAATGCCGAGCAGGAAGCCACCCTCGGCCTCGGCTTATTGTTTCCGGACTTCGTCGATCCATTGAAGGCCCGCTCGCTGGAGGTCATCTCCTACGACCAGGAAACGGCCACGCTGCACCCGTTCAAAGTGGGCCAGGTGAAGGGCAAATGGGTGATTCCCTCGCACGAGAATTACCCGGCCGACGCCTCGCAGCATCTCGCCGACGCAGCGGCCAACATGATCGAGGCCAAGGGCCTGAACGTGCAAAGCGAAGATCCCTCGAAGCATGAGGAATACGGCGTCGTCGATCCCAGCTCGAAGCAACTCAGCGCCGGCTCGACCGGCGTCGGCAAGCGAGTGTCGATGCAGGACAAGAACAACAAAACGCTGGCCGACTTGATCATCGGCAAGGAAGTGAAGGACAAGCCGGGCCTCTACTACGTGCGTAAACCCGCCCAGGATCCCGTCTACGTGGCCTCGATCAAGACCGACAAGTTCACGACCAAGTTCGAAGACTGGATCGAAAAGGATCTGCTCAAGCTCAACCCGATCGAGTTGGAGCGCGTGGGCGTCAACGACTATTCGTTGGACGAACTCAGGGGCGCGATCGCCCTGCGCAGCCAGATTCGCGTGGAATACGACAGCAAGGCGCTGAAGTGGAACCTGATCGAGCTGGCCGATTTCGAAGGCGGCGAGTTCGTGCCCGTGAAGCTGGCCGACGACGAGCAACTGAACAACCAGAAGCTTAACGACATGAAGTCCGCGCTCGACGATCTGAAAATCGTCGACGTGCGCCGCAAGCCGGCCGGTCTGGCCGCCGATTTCAAAGCGGGCGAGTCACTGGCCGGCGACGAGGAGTCGCTGCAATCGTTGGGCCAGCGCGGTTTCCACATCGCCAGCATCAAGAACGGGCCGAGCGAGATCTATTCCAACGAAGGCGAAGTCCGGGCCGGCATGAAAGACGGAGTCGAGTACGTGCTGCGGTTCGGGCGCATCGCCGAGAGCACTCCCGCCGGCGGCGATGAAGAGAAGAAGAGCGAAAGCGACGAGACCGACGGAGAGCAGAGCGCCGGCGGCGTGAATCGCTACATCATGGTGACGGCCCAATTCAACCCGGAACTGGTTCCCGAACCCGAGCTGCAACCCTTGCCGGACGAACAACCCGCCGGCGGCGAATCCGACGCCCAAGGCGATGAAAAGGCCGGCGCCGACAAGCCCGACGCAAAGCAGGATGAATCAGAGAAAGCCGAGGCGAAACAGGACGGCGCCGAAAAGAAGGCCGAAAGCAAGCCCGACGCGGCGAAAGCGAAAGCCGAGCGCGATCGCATCGAAAAAGAGAACAAACGGCTCCAGGACGACTACGACGCCAAGCTGAAGAAGGGCGAAGAGCGGGCCAAGGAGTTGAGCGGCCGGTTCGCCGATTGGTATTACGTGATTTCCGACGCGACCTATCAAAAGATCCATCTCGGCCGCGCCGAGATCGTCGAGAAGAAAACTCCGCCCGCCGAAGATGCCGGCAAGGGCAAGCCGGAAAGCGAAAACACTCTCAGCGATGAACTGAAGGCGCCGCTGAAGTGAAGGATGAGGGGTGAAGGCGGAAGGATGAACGGGCTGACGGCGGTTTTTCTTCGCATCGATTCCAGGGGCTTTTGCGCATTCCTTCGCCGCGAACGCGGCACAAAAGCCAGGCATTAACCCTGGGCCTCTCCCGCCCCAAGCTCTTCTTGCCCTAACTCGCGCAACAACTCGAACGTGTAGATCCCGGTGTCGTGGCCGTCGCTGAAGTCGATCGAGTAGGCATAGGCGCCGATGGGCTTCATGCCGAGCACTTTCAAGGGCCGGGCCTCGGCCGGCGAGAGCACCGTCAGCAACCCGCCGCCGGCGGGGGGCAGCGTACGCTTTTCGCGGCACGACGCGCACGGGCACCGATCGCGCAGCTCGCGAAACGAATAACTGCGCCGCTGGCCGTCGCTCCACTCGATGAGCAGCCGGTTCTCCGCGCCCAGCGAGAGTTTCGTCGGATACAGCCCCATCAGTTGGCCTGGGCCAGGTTGCCGAGCTGCAGATAATCGAGCGTGATGTCGAGCGCTTCGCGATTGTAGAAGTCGCTGCGGTCGAACACGATTTTCTTCGTGTTCATCGACTTTTCCAGCTCTTTCTCTTCTTCTCGATCGGCGTTCAGTTCGGCCCGTTCGGCGAGGAACTTGGCCTCGTTCAAGGGGACCGTTTTGCGGTTCTTCTGCTGCTGGTAGCGTTCGAGATTCCGCTCCACGCGCTTGAAATCCTTCGAGTCCTTGCGCCGTTCGGCCGACTGCCGATTGAGACGCTCGACGATCGCCTTGTCGACCATGTCGAAATCCTCGTGGTCGGCCGGATTGACGCGATCGAACGCCAAGGCATAGTCCAAATCAGATTCGCTGATGCCCTTGAGCTCGTTGGTCAACGAAGGCCAAGGAACGTCGGCCAGGACGCCGCGGTTCTGGGTGCTGTCGCCGTTGGGACGATAGAATTGCTGCATGGTGATCTTCAAGGCGCCGAGCTTGGGCGAATTTTCCAGCCCGAACAACTTCTCGCCCACGTCGTACAGGCTCTGCACGGTGCCTTTGCCGTGCGTCGACTTGTCGCCGACGATGATTCCGCGCCGATAGTCTTGGATGGCGCCGGCGAAGATCTCGCTGGCGCTGGCGCTGAGCTTGCTGGTCAGCACCACCAGCGGGCCGTCCCAGGCCAGGCCCTCGCTCTGATCGTCGTACTGTGCCACTCGGTCGGCCTTGTCCTTGACTTGCACGACCGGTCCGGTGTCGATGAACAGGCCCGTCATGCTGATCGCCTCGCTGAGCGAGCCGCCGCCGTTGCGCTGCAGGTCGAGAATCACGGCGTCCACGCGCTTTTCGCGAAAACCGCGAAGCAGTCGTTCGACGTCGCGCGTGGTGCTTTTGAAGTCGCGGACCCCGCGGCGGTTGGCCTCCATGTCCATGTAAAAGCTGGGCAGGTCGATCACGCCGACGCGGTAAGTCCGCCCGTCGCGCTCTTGCTCGACGACCTCGCCGCGGGCCTCGCTGTCGGTCAGCTCGATCTTGGCGCGGACGATGGCATAGGTCGTGGGCTCGCCCTGTCCGCCCGGCATGACTTCCAAGCGGACCGTCGTGCCGCGATGGCCGCGGATCATGTCGACCACGTCGGTCAGTTTCATGTCGACGGTATCGACGACGGGGCCGTCTTCGCCCTGACCGACGCCCACGATGCGGTCTTCCGGCTTCAAGCGGCCGTCCTTATCGGCGGCGCCGCCGGGGATGATCTGCTTGACCACCGTATAGCCGTCGTCGAACTGCAAAGAGGCCCCGATGCCGTCGAGATTGAGCCGCATCTGGATCTCGAAGTTTTCGTACGAATTTGGCGCCATGTACGTGCTGTGAGGATCGTAGGCCGTCGTCAAGCTGGTCAGATACATTTCCAGCAGTTCGTTGTGGTCGGTCTGGTGCATCCGCTTGGCGAAGCTGTGATAGCGGCGGGCGAGCCGCTTGACCGGGTCTTCCGGCGGTTTTTTGGGCTTTTCGTCGGCCGCCGGCGCGTTCTTGTCCGCCTCGGCGGCGCTGGCGGTCTTCGCCGCGTCGGCCTTCAAAACCAGCAAATCGTACTTGATCCGCTTGCGCCACGAATCGCGCGCTTCCTCGGCGTTTTTCGGATATTCGGCGACCTCGGGATCGACGATCAGTTCCTCGTCGACGGTGAAATCGTGGTCCATCGCCAACAATTCGTCGATCGTCTTTACGCGCTCGTCGATGCGCTCGAGCAGGGTGGTAAACACATGGTACGAGAACATCGTGTCTCCCTTGTACAACAGCTCGTCCAGACCCGCTTCTTCCGCCATGAACGAATCGACGTCGGACTGATAGAAGTAGACCTTGGCCGGATCGAGCGTCTTGATGAATCCTTTGACCAGCCGCTTGGCGATCTCGTCGTCCAGCGGATGCCGCGTCAAATGGTCCATCTTCATCAACCGCAGCACGGCCTTCGTCACATTATGGTCGCTGGGCGTGGGCGGGATCAGTTCGGCCCGCAATCGGGTTACCGCGGTCGCTAAGATGGCCGACAAAACGAACGTGAAAGGAATCAATCGCGCGCGGAAAGATCGCGAGGAAGGAAGCAAACGGATCATCGAGCATTCCCTTGTACGGTGACTGCTACACGGTGACAGCGCTACGCGCAAACGCAGCGCTGCAAAACGACAGCGATTGGGGGCTTGAAGACGTAAACCATCTACGAGCAATAGCTTAAACGGATCGTATACGGAATAATCGTCAAAGGCAAGAGCAGCCGCGCCGGCCCGACAAGCCACGCCAAGCTCGCATCTTCAACAGACCATTTAATTTATGAACGCAGGCGCCGCCAGACGACCACCGCGAGACGGGCCGAATTCAAGCGGCATTCACGGCCTGAATTGCCGCCAGCGCCGCCTCGGCCACGAGTTCGTCCGGACCTAAATGAGGCGCAATCAGCCATTCGATCTGCCGTTGCTCGACGGCAAAGCTTTCCACGGTCCGGCGAATTCGAGACAGCAGTTCGCCGCGAAACAACAAGTGGGGCTGCACCGCCACGCGGCCAAACGGCAGCCGCGCGACGAGCGGCAACGCCCGCTCGAGCGACGGCTCGGCCATCGCGGCAAAGCACGTTTCCAGCCAGCCGACGGGGCAGGCTTCGAATCGCAGCCGGGCGAAGCGGGCCAGTTCGGCGTTGGCGCTTGCGTCGCGGCTGCCGCGGCCGACGACGAGCAGCAGCGTTTCGTTCGCCGGCGCGGCCGGCAGATTTTTCACGGCTTCCAAATACCGCCGTTTCGACAATTCCACGAGCGCCGGATGGCAGCCGAGAGGCACCGCCTGCCGCACTTGCAGTTTCGGATGCATCGCCGCCGCCTCGGCCGCGGCGGCGGGAAGATCGATCTTGGCGTGTCCGGCGGCGAACAACAGCAGCGGGGCCACGGTCAGGCTCTCGTCCGCGCCCCGCTCGACCAGCCGCTCGACGGCCGAAGAGATCGTCGGCTCGGCCAGTTCCAGAAAGCACGGTTCGACGATCGCGCCCGGGCTCCGCGCGGCGATCGCCTGGGCCGCGGCGAGAAACTCAGCGCGGCCGTCCGGATCGCGCGTGCCGTGCCCGACGATCAACAAGCCCTGCCGGCGGCCGGAAGCCGGAGATTGGAGCTTGGAATGCGAAATAGCGGGCTTGTCGTCCGTCATCCTCACCTTCCTCCGCCTTCCGGCGGGGTTCCCCCCTGTTATAATTGACGTTTCGCCCAGGGCCACTTCCCACGGAGCATTTCGGCAGGCAGTGTATACGTATCTGACGATCGCCGCCGGCCAGCGCGTCGGCGCCAACTTGCTGCTTGACTCGCTGAACCAAACCCGCATCGGCCGCGGCGCCGAATGCACGATCATGCTGACCGACGCGCTTTGCTCGCGCGTGCATGCCGTGCTGGCGCGCGAAAACGGCTCGTGGTGGGTCCGCGACGCCAACAGCCGCAACGGCACCTTCGTCAATGGCCAGAAGATCGACGAGGCCGTGCTGGGCGAAGGGCACCAGTTGCGCGTCGGCTCGACCGAGTTCGTGTTCCATCAGAGCGCGCAGCCGCCGACGATCGGCCCGACGGCCGATCTGAACATGACCCAGACGCTGATCAAGGAAACGCGCGTCGGCGCCGCCTTCGCCGACGCAATCGCACTGCCGGCGCTGCACGAATCGGAACAAGCCCAAGAACTGCTGCTGCTCTATCAGCTCACGATCCGCCTGCTCGGTTGCGGAGACCCGCAAGAGTTGATGCGGATCTCGCTCGACTTGCTCAAGGACCGGACCAAGGCCTCGGTGGTCGGCTTTTTGTGGGCCACCGAAGAGGGCAAGCTGAAGCCGAAGCTGGTGATCCCCGAGAGGTCGGCCGCCGACGTTTCGCTGAGCGAGCCGTTGACCAAGCTGG
>DATNEC010000270.1:0-14760 GCA_035606815.1 Pirellulales bacterium | reverse complement strand
CGACGACTTTGAAGGCGTCATGCTTGTGTCCTTGCTCGTCGTTTTCGACGCCGTGCGTGGGCTGGAATTCATCGCCCAGTTTCAACCCAGTCTTGTGCGCCACGATCGAGCCGATGACGCCCTCGAAGAAATGCTCGTGCTCGAAATTGCGGCCCGCCGAAAACTCGTATTTCTTTCCAGGCACATACTCGAATGCCTCGAACATCTGGGGCGTGGTGCCGACGACGCGAAACTCTTCGTAGCTGTCGCCCAAACAATATGGGATCGCCGTCTGCACGTAGTCAGCGAACTTGCCCTTGTGATGTTCGTCGAGCGTGAATTCCTTGTAATAGCTGTAGGGGAGGTTTTCGACCGGCGCGCTCAGGTGATAGACCGTGTTCAGCACGATCTGCAAGCGGCCCCCCTTGGTGGCGCCGACGATCAGGTCGTAGCCGGCGGCGCTGCGGCGGAACGAGGCGTCGACGACGCCATAGATCACGAGCACGGCCACGACCAGCGCCACGCCGAGCGCCATCGAAAGCCCGGTGAGCCACGAGGCCAAGGCCCGCTGCTGCATGCTGCGCCAGGCGATTTTCCAAAGACTCATGCCGCGGCCACCGCCTGGTTGAATTCGTCCAATCGTTCCACCCGAGCGAATTGCTCGGCTACTTCCGTCGTGTGCGTGACCAGCACTAACGCCACTTGCTCTTCGGCGCACGTCTCGCGGATCAGATCGATGATTTGCTGCTGGTTGCGGGCGTCGACGTTGGCGGTCGGCTCATCGGCCAGCAGCAGTTTGGGCCGGTTGGCCAGGGCCCGGGCGACGGCCACCCGCTGCTGTTCGCCGACCGAGAGCATGGCCGGCTTGTGCGAGAGCCGGTGCGACAGGCCGACGCGATTCAACAAGAAGAGCGCCCGCTCCAAATCGGCCCGCCCCCTCGCGAACGACATGCCCAGCAGCACGTTTTCCAAGGCCGAAAAGCCGGGCAAAAGATTGAACGTCTGAAAGACGTAGCCGATATGGTCCGCCCGGAACCGGTCTCTTCCCGCCTCGGGCAGCCGGGTAATGTCGCAGCCGTTGACCTCGACGGCGCCCTCGTCGGGTTGGCTGATGCCGGCGATCACATGCAGCAGCGTCGTCTTGCCGCAACCGCTGCGGCCGACCAGCACCATCTGCTCGGCCGGCGGCACGTGGAACTGCGGAATGTCAAGAATCGGCAGCCGCGAGCCGTCGGGTTCGACGAACGACTTCTTGACGTCCTTCAGTTTCAGCATGGCGTGCCTGTCCGGTAAACGTCCGAAGCCGGTCCCACTAAGGAGATTTCAGTTGCTCAAGACCTTGGATGATAAAGCTTTAGAGCCGATTCGCAAGAGGGCGACCGCGGCGCGCATCGGTTGCTGCAATTGCCTGTACGCACGCCGGGGGAAGGCGGTTCGTGAGAGGACGGCGATCGGACGTCTTTCGTAGGACGGACCTCTGGTCCGTCGCTTTGGGGGTCGCACTTTCGTTCTCGCGTGGTGAAGCGTCGCATGGGCCGCGGACGGACTGGAAGTCCATCCTACGACATTACCGCCGCCGCATGGCCCGCTCGATGTCGCGCTTGACCGAGGCAGTCTTCATCTTCTCGCGTTTGTCGTGCAGCTTGCGGCCGCGGCAAATGCCCATCAAGACCTTGGCCTTGCCCGCCTTGAAATACATCTTCAAGGGGACCAGCGTCAGGCCCTGTTCGTAGGCCCGGCTGGCGAACTTGCGGATTTCGCGGCGGTGCATGAGCAGCTTGCGCGGGCGGCGCGGCTCGTGGTTGAAGCGGTTGGCCTGCACGTATTCGGGGATATCGCAGCCGATCAGCCAGACCTCGCCGTCTTTCATTCGCCCGTAAGCTTCGTCCAGCGAGAGCTTTCCGGTGCGCAGGCTCTTTACCTCGCTGCCGACGAGCATTATCCCGCATTCGAGCGTCTCCAGCACTTCGTACTCGTGCCGGGCGCTGCGGTTCTGGGCGACCACGCGCTCGTTGTCGTGCTCTTTGTCGGCGGGTTTGGATTTGCCTTTGGCCGTGGCTCGCACTCCATCGATGGTAACCGATACGTGTTTTCCCGCGCGGCAGCTCCGATTTTTCCCCACGGTAGGTCCGACGCTCCGCGGCGGACATTTGGTCGAAGACGACCCGATCTCGTCCCCGTCACGGAGTGCCGGGGCTACATAGGCTCGTCTTTTCCCGTCCCGCGCCGCGTGTTAGAGTAACAGACGGTCACGCCAGGCTTGAGAATTGTACCATGCACGTTTTTACTCGCCCGGCCAGTCCGGCTCAAGTCGCCGCCCGCGGCTCGGCGCCGGCGGGAGAGTTTTTGCTCGCGATGCGTTTGTCGAGTCGATGTCGAACCAGCAGCCTGCCATCGTTCGCAGTCAGCCCGCGGTAGAAGCCTACCTGCTGGGGCTGGTCGATTTCGATGCCTGCCTGGCCTTGCAACAGCGGCTCGTCTACGAGTCGGCGGGCCGCACCGACGGGCAGATTTCGCTGCTCATCTGCGAGCATCCTCTGTCGATCACCGTCGGACGCCAAGGTTCGCGGGCCCACATCCGCCTCGACAAGCACGAGCTGGTCAGCCGCGGGCTCGAGGTGCGGTGGGTCAATCGGGGCGGCGGCTGCCTGGTCCACGCCCCTGGGCAACTGGCCATTTATCCAATCGTCCCGCTCGAACCGCACGGATTCTCGGTCGGCGCCTATCTCCAGCGGCTGCAAGGCGGCATCCTGGCGGCATTGGAAGAGCAGCGCTTCAGCGGCCGGACCGAGCCCGATCGCGACGGCATCTGGGGCCGCGCCGGCCAGGTGGCCTTCTTGGGCGCGGCCGTCAAAAATGGAATCAGTTACTACGGCGCCTACCTAAACGTGGCCCCGGCGACCACGTTGTTCCGCTGGGTCGAAAGCGATCCCGCGGCGCATTCTCCGATGAGCTCGCTCGTCATCGAACGGCAGCAGCCGGTGCGCATGTCGAGCGTGCGCGAGGCACTTGTGCGGCGGCTGGCGGAGGCTTTTGGTTGCGAGCGATATCACCTCTACACCGGACATCCTCTCTTGAATCGTCATCACGGAGCGAGCCATGCACCTGCTGCCCGTGTTGGATAGCCGGCAGAGCGAACCTCGCGCGGAAACTGCGTTGGTCGAAACGCCGCGGCGGCTGCCGCGCTGGCTGAAGCGCAACCTGCCGCTGGGCAACGCCAACCATTTCACGGCATCGCTGCTGGAAGAGTTGCGGTTGGAGACCGTCTGCGATAGCGCCAAGTGCCCAAATCGCATGGAGTGCTATTCGCAGAAGACCGCCACGTTCATGATTCTGGGCGCCGTTTGCACGCGGCCCTGCGGCTTTTGCGCGGTGTCGAAAGGCAAAACTCAGGCCGTCGAACTCGACGAGCCGGAGCGTTTGGCCGAGGCCAGCTTGCGGCTGGGCTTGAAGCACGTCGTGATCACTTCGGTCACGCGCGACGATCTGCCCGACGGCGGCGCCGAGCATTTTTATCGGTGCGTGCTGGCGGTGCGGGCCAAGACGGGCGCCGCGGTCGAGGTGCTCACGCCCGACTTTCTCGGCAAGCCCGGCGCCGTCGAGCGGGTCGTGGCCGCCGCCCCGGAGGTTTTCAATCACAATACCGAGACGGTTCCCCGGCTGTACCGCGAGGTGCGCGGCCGCAAAAGCGATTATCGCTGGACGCTGGCCTTGCTGCGCCGCGTCAAGCAACTCGATCCGGCGATCAAGACCAAGAGCGGGCTGATGCTCGGCCTGGGCGAAACGCGCGACGAACTGCTCGAAACGATCGCCGACTTGCGCGACGCCGGCTGCGATCTGCTGACATTGGGGCAATACTTGCAGCCTTCGCCGGAACACTTGCCGGTGGTGCGCTACGTGCCGCCGGACGAGTTTGACGAGTTGGGCCGTTTGGCGCGCGGGCTTGGCTTTCAGCAAGTCGCCAGCGGGCCCTTCGTGCGCTCGAGCTATCACGCCCGCGACATGGCCGGGGCGCCGGGGTGAGGCCGCCAGACATTTCCTTCCTGACTCGGTAATTCATGGTCTGAGGCCGAACGTCCAGGGTTGCGACTTGATTATTACGCAATTTGCGTCTATATTTACGTGATATGCGTAACATCGGTGCCATTGACGCCCTCCTGCCCAAGACCCGCCAAGGAATCCTTGCGGCCACGCTCGTTCAGCCCGAGAAAGCGTGGTATGTCTCGGAACTCGCGAGGCGCATGGGCGTTCCCTCATCGAGCCTCCAACGCGAATTGCGCAACCTGGAAAGAGCGGGCCTTTTGAAAATGCACCGGCAAGGGCGTATGGCCTACTACCGGGCCAACGCCGATTCGCCAGTATTCCCCGAGTTGCGCGGCTTGATGCTGAAGACGGCCGGGTTGGTCGATGTGCTGGCCGATGCGATCAGTCCACTGGCCCGCAAGCTGCAGACCGTATTCGTTTATGGCTCAATCGCCGGCGGCGGCGAACAAAGCGACAGCGACGTCGATCTGATGGTGATTGGCGCCGTTTCACCGGTGGATCTTGCGGTTCCGCTACGAAACGCGAGAGAGTTGCTCGGCCGGCAGATCAATCCGAGTGTTTACACGCCAGGGGAGTTCGCCAAGAAACGAGCGGCCGGGGACCATTTCCTGACACGGGTCTTGAACAGGCCAAAGCTTTTCGTGCTAGGCAATAGCGGTGACTTGGAAAAAACTGCTGGCTAACAAGAACGTCGCGCACGAGCCGCCAAGCAAAGCGGAACTCGACAATTTGCGTTCCATCGTCGCCCGCAGCTTGAAGGATGTCGTGTCGCCAGGGTTGTCGACCGACGCTCGGTTCGTCATGGCCTACGATGCCGCACGCACGCTTTCGCTGATGGTGGTCCGGGCGGCAGGCTATCGTCCCCGCGCTGTTGGCGGCCACTACAACACATTCCTGGCACTAGAAGCGGCCGATGCCGCGTTTGCAGCGCTGTCGGCATATTTCGATGGTTGCCGGCTCAAGCGGAACGATTGTGAATACGATTTCGCAGGCGGGATAACCGATACAGACGCGGAAGGATTGCTCAAAACCGCGAGACAATTCGCGGTCGATGCCGAGGCGTGGATAAAAGCCCATCACCCTTCCTTGGCCTGAAGGCATGTCAACCTGCGTGCCGTATGCTACGATGCACGGCTTGCGGCGTCGCCGGCACGCCGCCTTTTTTTGACCGCGGCCCGCTTGCAACGCACGGTGTTTCATGGCGATCGATCCCTACGCTCTCTGCCCCGGCGGAACGGGCAAGAAGGTCAAGTTCTGCTGCCCCGACTTGCTCGGCGAACTGGAAAAAATACAACGCATGCTTTCCGGCGATCAACGCCAGGCGTGCCTCGACTATCTCGGCCAGTTGGAAGCCAAGTACCCGGACCGGGCCTGCCTGCTGACGACCAAAGCCTTGCTGCAAGGTCAATTGGGCGAGCCTGAGGCGGCCCGGCAGACCGTCGACAAGGTCTTGCTGTCGCAACCGGAAAACCCCGTCGCACTGGCCGAAGCGGCATTGCTTGCGATCGACAGCCAAGGCGCCCAGGCGGCGGTCGATCCTCTGCAGCGGGCGATCGCGGCCAGCGAAGGCAAGATGCCCGGCAAGGTTTTCGAGGTGATCGGCATCCTGGCCCAGGGGTTGGTCGCCGAGGGCCATTTGGTGGCGGCGTTGGCGCATGCCGGGGTCCAATTGCGGATCAGTCCGAAGAGCGAAGGCTCGCTGCAATTGATCGTGCAGCTTTCCGCAAGCCCGCTCGTGCCGCTCTTGTTCAAAGACATGCCGCGGCCCTTTGATGAAGGCCCCGCCGAAGAGCCTTGGAAAGCGGACTTCGACGCGGCGCTGGAGTCGGGCCAGCGGTTCTTGTGGCGCGACGCGGCCGAACGATTCACCCGGCTCGCCGAGCGGGCGCCACGCTCGCCGGCCGTATGGCGGAACCTTGGGCTGTTGCGGGCTTATTTGGCCGACGAGCAGGGCGCGGCGGCCGCCTTGCATCATTATGCTGCGCTCGACGTGCCGCTCGACGACGCGGTCGAGGCCGAAGCCCTGGCCCAGATGCTCGATCCCGAGCGCGGCGAAGAGATCGACTTGCTATTCTTCGAGCGGCCGATCAACGACGTGGAGCAACTCACGGCCCGGCTGTCGAGCAGCCGGCAGGTGCAGCAGTTGGCGGCCGAGGAACTGGCCTGGGACGATCCCGAGCAGCCGCCGCCGCGGGCCTCGTTTTGGCTGCTCGATCGCCCGTTGCCGGCGACCGGAGTGGGGCTGGCGGACGCGGACGTTCCCGAGACGCTGGCGCAGCTTTTCTTGTTCGGACGCGAGACGGATCGTGCGGCGAGGTTGGAGGTTTCGGTTTATCGCGATCGGTTGGAGGCGGCCGACAATCAATTGGCGGAAGTGGCCGGCGATACGCTCGGCCCGGCCGGCGGCGAGGAGGTGATTAGTTCCACGCCCCGCTTGCAGCGCGTACTGAGTTGGGATTGGCGGCTGCCGCCCGATACGCCGCCCGAACATGCGCGCGACTTGACCAACCAGCGGCAACGCCGGGCGCTGTCGGAAAAATGGCCGCAAACGCCCAATCCGGCCCTGGGCGGTCAGACGCCCGAGCAGGCCGCCGCCGAGCCTGCGAAGCGGGTGAAAGTGCTCGCGCTGATCCTCGGCTTGGAATCGTCGTCCACAATTGAGACGATCGACTTCAACGAACTGCGTGCCCGCTTGGCGTTGCCTGCGGCGGAGGATATCGATCCCTCGGCAGCCGGCGCCGATCTGCGGGCCAATTATCTTCCGTTGGTGCGTCTGCACCGGCTGATTGCCAGCAAGCTGTCGGACGACGATTTATTGTATGCCTACCAACGGGCCGTGCTGCCTCAGGCAAAGCGCGCCATGCGCCGGATCTTGCCCGAGGTCGTGTCGCGACCGAGCGTGGAGCAGCGCATCGATATGGCGCAGGCTTACGGAATTCTGGCGTCGCTCACGCAAGACATGGAACAGGCCCTGGGCTATGTCGAGCGGGCGAGAAAGGCCGCCGAAGCGGCCGGCCGATCTTCGGCCGAGTGGGACATGGAAGAACTGATGCTCCGGCTCGGTCAGGGCAACGCGCCTGCGGCGGAACGGCTGTTGAGGCACATTCAAACCGCCCACGGCAAAGAGCCGGGCGTGATGCAGCGCTTGACGCAGTTGTTGTACCAGGCCGGCGTCATCGACGAGCGCGGGCGTCCGGTCGGACTGCCGGCCGAAGAGCCTGCGGGGATCGTCGTTCCCGGCGGCGGCGCCGAAGCGGCCGGAAAGCTGTGGACGCCCGGCGGCGACGCCGGCGAGGGCAAGAAATCGGCCCTCTGGATGCCGGGCATGGACTGACGAACGCCATGAGCGCGCCGAACCTCGATGCCTGGCACATGACGCACGCTCTCGAACTGGCCGCGCGAGGCCGAGGGGCGGTCGAGCCGAATCCGCTGGTCGGCTGCGTGATCGCCCGAGGCGCCGAAATCGTGGGCCTCGGCTGGCATCGGCGATACGGCGGGCCGCATGCCGAGATCGAAGCCTTGAACGTCGCCGGCGCACGTGCCGCCGGGGCCGTCATGTATGTCACGCTGGAGCCGTGCTGCCATCATGGCAAGACGCCCCCTTGCACTCAGGCGTTGATCGCCGCCGGCATCCGCCGCGTGGTCGTGGCCGATCGCGATCCGTTTCCCGCGGTCGCCGGCGCCGGCCTGGCGGAGTTGCGGGCCGCCGGAATCGAGATCGAGATTGGCATCCAAGCCGCGGCCGCGCGCCGGCTGAACGCTCCTTATCTGAAGCTGCTGTCCAGCGGTCGCCCCTGGGTGATCGCCAAGTGGGCCATGACGCTCGACGGCAAGATCGCCGCTTCGACGGGCGACAGCCGCTGGATTTCCGGAGAGGCGTCGCGCGCGAGAGTCCATGAACTGCGCGGCCAGGTCGATGCCATCCTCGTGGGAAGCGGCACGGCGGCGATGGACGATCCGCTGCTCACGGCCCGGCCGCTCGGTCCGCGGCAGGCGGTCAGGATCGTCGTCGATTCGCGCGCGATCTTGGCTTCCGACAGCCAATTGGTGCGCACGGCCGCCGAGGCGCCGGTCTTGGTCGCGGCCGGTCCCGCAGCCGCGGCAGCCGATCGGCGACGACTGGAGACAGCCGGCTGCGAAGTATTCGTGAGCGAGGCCGAAACGCCGGACGAGCGTCTCGAAGCTTTGCTCGACGAACTCGGCCGCCGCCGCATGACGAATGTATTGGTCGAAGGCGGCGCCCGCTTGCTGGGCGCCTGTTTCGATCGCCGGCTGATCGACGAAGTTCACGTCTTCGTGGCGCCCAGGCTCGCGGGCGGCGCCGCCGCGCCAGGCCCGATCGCCGGGACCGGGATAGAATTGATGCGTCACGCGCTTCGGCTGGATCGAAGCGATTGGCGATTGCTGGGCGACGATTTGTATCTCTCGGGGCACGTCGTGCGAGGATCGACATAGAAGTGGCGGCTTGCCGCTTTCTCAAGCGCCGCCGAAGTTGCCGGATTCTCGCCGGCGACGATGGCCGCGAACCGCGGCCCCCACTGGGCGATGCTGTAATGCCGCTCGACGAACTCGCGAGCGTTGCGCCCCAGCTCGCCGCGGCGCCGCGGGTCGGCCGCCAACTCGGCGATCGCATCGGCCCATTCGGCCGGCGTCTCGGCTAAAAAGCCGGTGCGCCCGTGCTGAATCAACTCGCGATGGACGCCAATCGGATTCGCCACGACGGGCAAGCCGGCGGCCATGTATTGCAGCACCTTCAAGCCGCATTTCCCCCGGCTCCAGGGGTGATCGGGCAACCAACTGATTCCGACGTCGGCGGCGGCGAGATCTGCCGCCTCGCTGGCCTGCGACCACGGATGCAGCGTCACCTGCACGCCCGCCAGCTTCGGCGCGGCGTCGCAAACCACGTGTAGCTCTAAGCTACCCAGCCGAGCGGCGGCTGCGGCCAACCCACCATGCGCTTCGTCCAGCGAAGGCATGGTGCTGCGACTGCCGATCCACGCCAACCGGACCGCTTCGCCGCGGCGATCGTGCCGTGCCCGAGGATAGCAGGCCGGATCGACGCAGGTCGGAACCATTTCGATCCGCTCCGAGGGCGCGAACGCCGCCGCCTGGGCGGCCAGAAAGTGATTGCCCGCCATCACCGCATCTGCGGCGCGCACCGTCGCACGGAACCGCCGCAAACGAGTCAGGCTGTAGGGCGCTTTCGAGGAGTTGCTGTCGCGATAGAACATCGCGTCGTCGAGATCGTAGATCAGCCGCCGGCTCGCTTGCCTGAGCAGCCAGAGCCACCAAGGAGACAATAACTTCCTGGTGATCAACACCGCATCGGCCTCGGCGGCCTGTCGCAAGACGCGGCGCCAAGCGATCGGGCCGTGCGGAATGGGCTGCGCGTCGATCTGCCAGCCGGCCTCGGCCAGCCACGTTTCATAGGCCTGCACGCGGTAACGGTAGCAGACGTGATTGGGCTGTTCGATGAGGGCCAGTAATCGCACGTCGAGCCTTCCCTTCGCGGTCTCCGCAGATTGCCTAAAAGCGGCATTTTGGATCGATGCGGCATCCTGCCGCACTCAATTAAGCGGCAGGACGCGCCGCTTCTACCTCGGCCCACTATTCGGTCGCATGACGCTCCTTGCGCCAGAAAACCTGCCGGCTTTGGCGATGTTGAGAATGCCGAACCGCAAAGTCGGCGCTCTAGGGCGACCACGAAGAACAGGTGAACGAATCTTTGTGCAATCCGCAAAATCCTCAAAGTTTTCCTAATCCCAAGGGATCCGGAGTGCCGACTTTGCCTCCACGAATCGGTTCCTTTTCTCCCCGTCCGCACTTCGTGGCTCGCTCGACAAGATGATTCGACCGGACAAACGCCCGCTGGCGCTGGATTGGGTTTGGTTTCTGGTCTGTGCGTTGGCCTCGTCGAGTTGGTGCGTTTCGGCCGCTTCGCAACTCAGCGCGACATTCGACGAGCCTTTGTATCTGGCCCGGGGGCTTGAACGATGGCGGACGGGAAGCCATAGCGGCTTGATCCGGCTGGGCACCATGCCGCTGCCGGTCGACGTCGATACGCTGCCCGTCTATCTGTGGGAATGTTGGCGCGGCGTTCGCTTCGACCTATCGGCCGATCTCGATCGAATTCTGCCGCTCGCCCGGCTCGGCACGCTCTTGTTTTGGTGGGGCCTGCTATTCTATGGCTGGCTGGCCGCGCGGAGATTGGCCGGCCCGTGGGGCGGCCGGCTGGCCGTGGCCTGGCTGGCCTGCGAGCCGAATCTGCTCGCGCATGCCAGTCTTGCGACCACCGACATCGCCATCAGCGCCTGCCTGCTGGCCTTGGCTTATCATTTCGCCGCGGGGCGCGAAGGCAATTGGCGCTGGCGCGTGGCATTGCCGGGCTTGTGTTTCGGCGCCGCCTTGCTGGCGAAAGCGTCGGGGTTGGTCTTCGGGCCGCTGCTGATGGCGGTCGTCGAATTCGACCGGCTGGCGCGTAACGGCCAACTTCGGGCGCTGTTCGCCGCGCAGCCAGCGACGGCGCCGATGGGCCTTGGCCGCAGTATCGCGACATTGCTCGCCGCAGCCCGTGCAGTCTCACTCCCCTTTCGCCGCGACCTCGTGCAAGTGGCGGGCATCGGCTTCGCGGTGATGTTCGTCTATTGCGGCTGCGATTGGCGCCCGGAACCGTCGTTCGTGGCCTGGGCCGAAAAGCTGCCGGCCGGCGGTTTTCACGACGCGATGTTGTGGATCGCCGAGCATTTGCGAATCTTCAGCAATGGCGCCGAAGGGCTGGTGCGGCAGATCAAGCACAATATGAAAGGCCACCATGGGGCCTATCTGCTCGGCGAGGTCCATCCGCGCGCCGTTTGGTATTATTTCCCGCTGGCCCTGTCGATCAAACTCAGCCTGCCCTTACTTTTCGCGCCTGTGGCATTGATCGCCCGGCGCCGGCGCGAGGCGCTCAACTGGGCCTGCCTGGCGGCGCTGGCCTTGCTGGTTTTCAGCTTGACTTGCCGCGTGCAGATCGGCATTCGGCTGGTGCTGCCCTTGATCGCGATGCTCGTCGTCGGGCTGTCGGCGGCCATCGCCGAGGCGACCGCTCAGACGCGATCGCTCGGCGGGCGGCGGTTCTTGGCCTGCGGCGCCGCATTGGCCGTGGCTTGGACCACGTTCTCCGCCTGCCAGGTTTGGCCGCATGGCTTGTGTTATACGAACGAGTTGTGGGGGGGCGTGTCGCAAGGCTATCTGTGCCTGAGCGACTCGAACTACGACTGGGGACAGGGCGTCAAGGAACTCGCGCGCTGGCGCCGCGAACAGGGCCTGCCCCAGCTCGACGTCTGGTACTTCGGCACCGACCCGGCCGCGAACGAGGCGCCCCTGCGGAATTTGCCGCTGCACGTGCTGCCCTTGAATCAACCCCAAGACGTCTTGGCCTATGTCCAGGGCGATTACGTGGCCGTCGGCGCCACGCTGTTGTATGGAACGACGACCAGCGAGGCGCCGCATCGCAAGGCGGTTGAGTTTTTCCGCGGCCAACAGCCGATCGCGCGGACGACGACGTTTTTGATCTTCGACGTCGGCCGTCGCTCGCTAGCCGCGCGGCCAGCGCCGCCTGCCGAACGGCAGGCCTTGCGAATCGAGGGGCGGCCATGACGCGCTTCTCATGGGCCGCCGGGGCGTCGTGGTTCGCTCAGCGCGAAAAGCGCTTTCGGCGCCTGGCGATCGGGCTGGCGGGAATCGTGTTCATCGTGCAGTGGGTGCGGGCCGTCGGCAAACTCGAGGACGGCGATTTTTTCTTGCACTGGAAATTCGCCAACCGTTTCGTCCAGCAACAACTCTTGTACGCCGAAGGGCTGCACGTCCCCTATCCGCCTTTTTGGGCGATGGCCTGGTCGCCGATCGCGGCCTTCTCGCTGGGCGTCGCCAAAGCGCTGGCCTATCCGCTGAGCCTGGCCGGCCTGGCCGTGTCGCTGTTCGTGCTCGATCGCCTGACGCGAAAACATCTGCCGCTCGATCGCACGCGCGCCTTCTGGGCCGCGGCGGTGGCGCTAGCTTTGATCAGCCGGTTCCTGGTCCGCGAATTGCCCGAATGCGGGCCGAACCTGTTGTTGCTCGCGCTCTCGTGGCTGGCCGTCTACGGATGGGTCAAAGGTCGCGACATCCTCGGCGGAACGTGCCTGGGACTGGCGATCGCCATGAAGTGTACGCCGGGTTTGTTCCTGGTCTACTTCGCCTGGAAGCGGCAATGGAAAATGGCCGCTACCAGCGCGGTCGCCGCCGCGGCGTTCAGCCTGGCGCCGGCGCTGTGGCAAGGCCCGGCGAGCTATGCCCAACACATCGAGATCTGGCTGACCCACGTGCGCTTGAGCGCCGGGCAAAGCGATCCCTCGCGCGGCGTGCTGGGCGAGGAAGAACTGAAGAACCTATCGCTGCGCCCGGCCGGCGCGCGGTTTCTGATGCGGCTGCCGCCCAAACACCTTAGCCGCGTCGAACATCCCGCGTATCTGGAATTCTTGGATCTGCCGCCGCACATGGCGGACCGCGTGGTGAAGCTGCTCTTGATCGCTCTGTTGGGCGGCGCGGCCTGGGCCTTTCGCCGCAAGGTCGAAGCCCGCGACGATCTTGCGATCGTCTGGGAGTGTGCGGCCGTTTCGACGTTGATTCTGCTGCTCTCGCCGATCACCTGGGCGCAGCATTGCGTCGCCCTGCTGCCGGCGTTTTACCTGTTGGCCCGCGCGTGCCTCGCGCGCGGCAGATTCGACGGCCGGATCGAGGCGATCGTGGCCGCTTACGCCGTGGCGAACCTGTTGCTGAATCGCGGCTTGATAGGCCGCGATTTTGCCATGCTGCTGGCCAGCTACCACCTGCCGACGTTCTCGTTCTTGGGCATCCTGGCCGTGTTGCTCGCCTGCGCCGCGAAAGAAGCTCGCGCGACGGCGACGTCGGACGCCGAAGCGACGCCGTTTTCGCGCGGCGCCGAAATTCTCCAGCGCAAGGCCGCCTGAGATGCACGCCACGGCAGCTAATCCGCCGAGAGTTCGCTTCAGCGAGCGGTTGGCTCGTTGCGATTGGACGCCCTGGCTGGTCGCGCTGGGCTTGGCCTTGCGGGCCTATCATTATCTGCGCGGGCCGTCGCTGTGGCACGACGAAGCGGCGCTAGTCGTCAACGTCCTCGGCAAGAGCTTCTCCGAGTTGCTCGGGCCGTTATTTTTCGCCGAAGCCGCCCCGCCCTTGTTCTTGTGGTTGGAAAAAGCGACAAGCCTGCTGTTCGGCGACGGTCTCTATGCTTTGCGGCTGCCGCCGTTTCTCGCGAGTTGCGCGGCGCTGTTGCTGCTCGTGCCGGTCGCGCGGCGCTGGCTGCCCGCCGCGGCCGTGCCGTGGGCCGTGCTGTTCTTCGCCTGCTCCGATCGACTGCTGTGGCACGCCTGCGAAGCCAAGCAATACGCCGGCGAGACCCTGGCGGCGCTCGCGTTGATGGCGCTCTACTGCCGCACCGAGTCTTGGCCTTCCGCGCGGCGGTCGCTGGCCTTCGCCGCCTTGGCGCCTTGGGTGTTGTTCACGGCCTATCCGGGCTGTTTTTTGTATGGCGGGGCGCTGTTGGCCTTGTTGCCCGGCGCGTGGCGATCGCGGCGGCCCGCGGCTTGGCTAAGCTATGCGGCATTGGCCGTCGTAGTGTTCGGTTGCTTCGCATGGCTGTTCGCCGGCCCGATGCGCGCCCAGCGAAACGAGACGATCGTCGAATGCTGGCAGGGAATGCAGCAGTTTCCCGACTGGCGGCGCCCGTGGACCGTGCCCGGCTGGATGCTCCAATCGCAACTCGACCTGGTCGCGCACGTGATCGACCCCCTGGGCCGATTTTTGGCGCCGCTGGCGATCGTCGGAGCGGTCGGCTTCTGGCGCCGCAAGATGTTCGCCGAGTTGACGCTGCTCCTAACGCCGATCGGCCTGGCATTCGGCGCCGCGTGTTTCGAGGCGTATCCCTACGGGGGCGTTCGCGTGATGGTCTATGCCGCGCCGGCGATCGTATTGCTCGTCGCCGCCGGCATCGCGCCGTGCGCGGCATGGCTTGAGTCGCGCGGGCGAGCCGCGACATGCGCAGTGGTCGCGCTCGCACTGGCGCCCGTGGCGGCGGCGGCGGTCCACGCGGCGGTTCCCTGGCAGCGGGCCGATTGCGGTTCGGCGGCGGCCTTCGTCCAACAGCGCCGCCTGAGCGAAGACCAGGTCGTCGCCAATCACTGGGAATATCGCTACTATTTTCGGGAGTTGGGCGCCGCCTTTACGCCCCTCGAAGAATTCATGCCGCACAGCCCACGCCGGCTGTGGTTGGTGGTCACCGCGAGCACGCCGGCCGATCGAGACGCTTGCCTGGCGGCCTACACTTCAGCGCCGTGGCGAGTGCTCCAGCGCAAGGAATTCTTTCGGACGACGGTCGTGCTGGTCGAGCCGCGGATTGACGTCGGCCGAAGCGGCGCCGCTCCGGATCGACTGTGATGCATGAATCCCCTCTCCCTTTGGGAGAGGGTTCGGGTGAGGGAGAATCGCCTCATCAACACGCCCTCACCCCAGCCCTCTCCCAGAGGGAGAGGGAGTTCTCATAAAGGCTCTCAGTCGCGCCAACCTCATGCCGCAAAGCACCGGCCAATTCGCGACCTTCGACAGCTGGCGGTTGTTCGAGAGCAACCGCTCGCCCGAGGACCGGCCGCCGCGCGCCGTGGTGGCGATCGTGCATGGCTACGCCGAACATAGCGGCCG
>DATNEC010000265.1:0-22800 GCA_035606815.1 Pirellulales bacterium | reverse complement strand
GCTCGTCGAGCAGCGCGGGTCAGTCCAAAAGGCGATCCGAGCGGGGTTGGCGGTCGCGCCGGGATTTGTTGGGATGACAGAGCCCGACGTCGATATCCACTACGACGCCCAGCGGCGAGAGTTGGATTGCCTCACCGTCCTTAATCTGGTAGCAAGCGCCGAAGCAACGATTAAACTCGATTATGTTCGCCGCGTAAGAGAAAAGCTAAAAAATCCGCTGTCGCGCGCGTACTGCAAGTGGCACAAAGGGCTTTCCCAGAAGAAGCAGCGAAGACCCGACTTCGACGAGGGCGGAATTCTCGACGTCCTGAAAGGCGCCGGCATGATGAACAATCACATCGTCGGACGATTTCGCGAATGCGTTCGCGTGCGGCACTGGCTTGGCCACGGTCGCTACTGGGCCAAACCGGCGCAAGTCGAGCAACTCGATCCCGATGAAGTATTCGAGCGGGCGAACAAGCTGCTCCAGGCGATCCCCGCGTGAGCCGCGTTGCGGCGCTGCTACTCGCCCAGGGGCTTCCGACAGGCGTTCATTTTAGCATCTTAGGCGGTCGCGAGTTCGAACTGCGGAGCGGCCGCCGAGTCTTCGCGCTTAGTCGTTCCGCCTTGTGCCTTGGTCCTTCTCAACAGCGTTGGCATGACCGCGGCCAGGCCCAACCCGGCCAGCGCCAGCAGCAGTTCAGCCGTTTTGGCCAGGTTGACGGGCCGTTCTTGCGGCGCCAGATACTGCTGGCTGATCCACCAAGGCCGCAAGGAACTGAGCACGCCGTAGCTGCGAACATCGACCGGATCTCCGGATACGGGCACGAAGATCGGAAAGGTCGGCTCCTCCGCCGGCGTGAAGCTTGGCGCGGGCGGCCCCCGCTCGCTGAGGATCTCGACAATTTCCCGCGGACGATTGAACAGTTTGGAGTCGGCGGGCCGCAAATAGAACCACGGATCGAACAGATGGTTCACGTTGGTCCCATGATGTTGGAAAAAGAAGCGGGTGGTTTCGACGCTCAGGCCCGCGACTTGCACCAGCAAGCCGGCGGCCAATAATCCCGCGATCGCAACTTGACTCAGGGCGGAAGTCGCGGCCGGGGCGAACAGCCACAGCAGACCGAACAACGGAGTCAGATAGCGAGGGCCCCAAGCCGGTTCGCCGGCGAAGAAGGTGAGGGTGGCGATGAACGCGACGTAGATCGCCGACGCGGCGACAAACCAAGGCGCCAGCCACGGCTCGCCGCGGGACGAGACCTTCAGCCCATAGAGGGCGATCACCAGCGGCGGCCAGTACCAAATCGCGCCGGCGCCTGGACTGATCGTAATTCCCAACAGGCCGAACAGCGGCCGGCCAGGCCAGAACGGCGCGTACTTCGCCGTGTATTCGGCGGAAACGTCGGCGACTCCGGGCGGAAACTTGTAAAGGTCGTAAGCGGCGTAAGCCGCCAGCCCGAGGGCCAACCCGGCGAGCATCCAGGCGAACCGCCGCCATTGCGATTTCGGCGGCATTCGCTCATCGGCATTGCCGGCCAAGGCCGGCAAGATAAAGATGCCCAAAGGCGGCTTGCAATGCACGGCCAGGCCGAGCAACAGCCCCGCGAAGGCGGCGCCGAGCCGCGAATTCGCGCGGCGCGTCAAAATCGCCACGACCAGCGCCGAACCGACCGAAAGGGCGCCCAGGCTCTCGTCGAACGTCGTCGTGCCGTAAAACCAGATCGGAGAGCAAAACACCCCGGCCGCCGACCAAAGGAGCGCCGCCGCCGGGCTTTGGCCCTGCTGGCGGAACCAGACCGCATAAACCACCGCCAAGACGGCGCATGCCCCGGCGCCGATCAACGAAAAGAAGAAATGCCGGCGCGGTTCGCTGACCGGTCCCGTCCAATCGGCGGCAACGATCGCCGCGGCGCCGAGCGCCGAGTGCGGAAAACGATAGTTGGTATAGCGGCGCCCCTCGCGACCGGTAAAAACAAGAAACGTGACGCGTTCGTCGCGAATGGCGGAATCGCCATGTTCGACAAGACTGCGCGCCACCTCATAGCGGGTCAGTCCGTCGACGATATCGATTCGCCCCGGTCCCGACAGCGCGACCGCGGAGAAGACAAATAGGCCGAGGCCGGTCAGGGATAAAAGCCAGCAGATTCGGTGGGGCATCGCGAGTTTTCAGTTTTCAGTAGTCCGAACTGAACACTGAAACCCTAGCACGGAGGCTGTGTTTTCCGGGCGGGAAAGAAAATTTCGAGAATTGTTAAAGCCGCCGATTTGACACGCCGCGAAGCTGAACTAGGGTTTCGGTAGCAGAGACGAACGTAATCACGAACGTCTCTGCGGGAACGGCCGCGAGGTCGGTCCCGCGTTGGTTTTCCCGTCTTCGAATTCCTTACGACACTTCTTGTAGGACTTCCCCGACGGGAGCCAGTGCAAAGCATAGGCCTGCCGCCTCTGCATCCCGCGAAAAGGCAAACCGGTCGCAAGGCCGGGACGCAAAGCCAAGGGCCGGCCGGGTTCGCCCGGACGGAAGCCTGGTTGCCGAAGGGGTGTCGAATCGGTCGCTCGAAAGAGCGGCGCCGAACAAAGCACCTCCGATGATTCGGCTTACGAGAGCAAGGCGAGCGTTCGAGAGTTTGGGTTTTGGAAGATGTCGAGCAGGCCCCGGCGAGCGATCGCCGGAAAAACGCATCTTCCGGAACCCAGTTATTGAAACCAGGTCAGTCCTGCATCCGGCGTTTTGGGCCGGAGGAAGGGCTGCCCAAGTAAATCGGAGGACACAATGAAGAATCTCGCTCTGAAGGTGCAACGTTTCCTCGTTTCGGAAGACGGCCCAACCGCGGTTGAATACGCCGTGATGTTGGCATTGATCATCATCGTGTGTTTGACGGCGATTACGAGCGTCGGCACCAAGGCCAGCGCCGTGTTCACCGGCGTCGCCAACTCGCTGACGTCCGCCAGCTAAGCACGCGGCTGGTTTTTCGGCGCACGAAGCCAACCGAGCCAGAGTATTCGTTCCTGCGTTGAATCCCTTGGATCGCAAGACAGCGATCCAAGGGATTCTTTTTTGGCGATTTTGGGACGCCCATTCCTTGCCCGGCGAAGCCTCAAAAAAACGCACGGGCAGACAGCGGGAGCTAGGTTTCTTACGAGCGACCAGTGCGTTTTGATCGTCTTCGCCGCCGGAACTTCGAGAGCATCATAGCGATGGCCTACAACTCCGACCGCGCGATGACCACAGCGCCGCCGGCGCCCGGCGGCGGTTTGCTGCTGCACTCTCTGGCGTTGAGGCCCTGGATCAGTCGCGATTCCGCGCTGAAATGGGGGATCATCGCCGCAATGGCGCTGGCCGACGTCGTACTTTGCGGCCGGCAGGGACTGCAGCTCGCCCCCGGAACTCTGGCGGCGCCGCTGATTTATCTGGCTCTGCTGGGTGCTCCCGCCGTTTACTACTATCGCCGCGGCGAGGCCCGCTTCGTGCTTTGCCTGGCGACGCTGGCGCAGACCATCGCCTTCATCTCCTCTTTCACCGTGCTGATGTACGCGGTCGCCACGTTCGCCTTGCCGCTCCGCGATGCGCAACTCGCCGAGTTCGATCGCTGGTGGGGCGTCGACGTCGCGACCATTCGCGACTGGACGAATGCCCACGCGGCGGTGCGGCTCGTGATGGATGCCGCCTACGCCACGCTGCTGGTCCAATTGCCGGTGATCGTGATCGTGCTGGGCCTGCTGGGCGATCGACGCCCGCTGGAGACGTTCGTGCTGCAAGACATCATCGCGGCGCTGCTGACCATCGCCGTATTCTCGCTCATTCCGGCCGATGGTCCGTTTAGCTTTTACGGCTTCGAACCGTCGCCCGATCAGGCGCATTATTTGCAACACTTTCACGGCTTAAGAAGCGGCGAAATGCGCGGCGTGTCGCTGCAAGAGGCCGCCGGCCTGGTCACGTTTCCATCCTTCCACGCGGCCGAAGCGGTGTTGATGGCCTTGGCCTTTCGGCGGCGCCGCGGCTTGTTCATTCCGTTTGGCGTCCTCAACGCGCTGGTCGCGCTCTCGACGATGACCACCGGGTGGCACTATTTCGCCGACGTCGTCGCGGGCTTGGCCGTGGGCGCCGCGTCGTTCGCGATCGTGCAAGCCGCTTCGCCCTGGATCTATTCAAAATCGAGCGGGCGCTAGCGGGCGGGTTTCCGGAACACGAACAGATGGTTCAAGCCGAGCTGAAACCGGCGATGGGCGACCAGTTCGAGCGCCGCGGCGCCAAAACAGTCGGGAACCTGCCGCACGTCGAAACCGTAGTGTTCTTCCAGGCTCATGCCGTCGATCAGGCGCAAGAATTTCAACACGGCCAGCACCGCATCGACGGTTGGCGAAGGCACGGTGATCAACAACAGCCCGCCGGGTCGCAAGTGCCGCCGACAATCGGCCGCCAGCACGGCCTGCGCTTCGAGAGGAATATGCTCCAGCACCGCCAACATCGTGATGCAGTCGAACGTGGCGCCGGGGTCGGGCAAGTCGGCCGGAAAATATCCTTTGATCAACGCTCCACGCGGCACGGCCTGCGAAGCATCGCGGGCCGGATCGAGCCCCACGTAGCCGCCCAATCTGGGCGCCGCTCGCAGCAAAGCGCCGTCGGCGCAGCCGATGTCGAGCACGCTGGCCCCCGGTTTCAGGTAGGGCCGGATTTTGGCGATCCGCCACTGCTGGAGCAACCGGTCGACGGTTTTCATGGCATCAGCTTCCGCATAATCGGTATATCCGCGTCGCACGGCGCTCGCCCGGGGCGCTCCGAGTCAACAAGTAGCCCAAGCCGGGCCGCTGTCAAACGGGCGACAGGGCTTCAGGTTCCAGGTTCCAAATTCCGGGGTTCCAGGCGCCAATGCCTTTTTTCATGCTTCATCCTTCCGCCTTCATCCATTTCACAACCTAGGCTTGATGTAGCGGGTTCTTTGTTCGGCACGGGTGTGAGAACAAAAGAACCAGGAGTCTAGCGATGTTTTCGTTCCTTCCGTGGGACATGGCCGCGGCGGCCCAGGTATTGCTCACGCTGTTCGCCCTGTTGGCTGCCGGCCTGAATGTTCTGTTTTCCGCGCGCGCTTGACGCGACGACGACGCCCGGCAGCGGGCCGCGGCGAGCGAGCTCACCAAACCCGAAGTTGGAGATTCGACGTGTTGTCTTCTGCCGCTCTGACCGACATTTGGACCCAGCACTGGCCCGTTTGGCTGGTGACCGTGACGTTGGTGGTCGCCGCGATCATCGACGGCTGGAAGCTGAAAGTTCCCAACTGGCTGACCCTGCCGATGATCGTCAGCGGATGGATTTACAGCGGCGCCGCATTGGGCTGGGAAGGCTTCGGTTGGAGCATCGCCGCGACGGCCGTCGGCTTGGCGTTGCTGTTGCCGGCCTATTCCATCGGCGGCATGGGCGCCGGCGACGTCAAGCTGCTGGCGGGGGTGGGCGCGTGGCTGGCCGCCCCGCTCGACCTGGTCCTCGCATTTTGCGTGTCGGCGCTGATCGGCGGCGCCATCGCGCTGGCGATGGTCGTCTACCGCAAGGCCTGGGACAAACACTTGAGCCAATTCCGGCTGATTGCCGGCGAAATCTTGACGATCCGCGATCCGAACCAGTTGTCGGCCATCGCCGCCCAGCGCAAAAGCACAATGCTGCTCTTGCCTTACGGCATTCCGATCGCGATCGGTTCGATCCTGTATTTTGCCGGAGCGGAATGCTGATTTAAGACGTGCCGGGCCGAGAGCCGGGCGGAAAAGCCAACCGTGCCTCTCGAATTTGTACAGAGTGCGATTTGAAAGTGGAGAAGATCTACCGGTTGTGCCGAAAAAACCGAGGGCAAGCCAAGACCGCCGCAAAGGCGGAAGCGGCGCTTGACCCGAGGGGTTGCTGGATTCGCGTTCGATTGCGGTCCGCTGCGGCGCCGGTTGTAGGATTTGTCCGAGTCGGAGGCGTGGTAGCGGTTGTGGTCAAGCGGCGACTGATAAGGGCTACTTTCGTTTCGATCAAGTCATTTGGCAAAGGTCGCCAATGTTGTTAGTTGGAACGATAGTATCGATCAGCGCCGAGAATCGTTCGCGAACCTAGGCAAGAGGCCGCGCTTCGGCGCAGGCTCCGCACGCGGTGCGGGCCGCGTCGAACAGCGGTACGAGGGGGGGACATGCGTCCTAAATCGTTAGTCTTATTGATTCTGGCGCTGGGCTGCGGCCTTGTGGCTTCGATCGGCATCAACCAGGTGATGGCGAACCGCCGCGCCGCTGGCCCGAGCGAAGCCGGCGAGACGACGCCGATTTTCGTCGCGCTCGGCGAGATCGGCATCGGCGATCCGCTGACCGCCGAAATGCTGAAGCTGGAGGAGTGGCCGAAGGAAAAAGTCCCGGCAGGCTCGCTGAGCAAGCTGGAAGACGTCGAAGGCCGGCGCTGCAGGCAACGATTTTATGCGGGCGAGCCGATCCTGGAGGCCAAGTTGTTGGCGCCGGGCGAAAAGGGCCAAAGCCCGACCGACCTGATCCCCAAGGGATATCGCGTGGTCTCGATCCGCGTCGACGCCGTCAGCAGTTCGAGCGGCATGATTCTGCCGGGCGACCGGGTCGACATGCTCGTTCACGTCGCGGAAAACCGCAGCGCAGGGGGACACGAAGCGCGCACCCAAACGTTTCTGCAAAACGTCAAAGTGTTCGCGGTGGACGACTTATACAGCCGCAACGACGAAGCGACGGTCACGGCGAAAACCATTTCGTTGCTGGTCACGCCGGACCAGGCCGAACTGGTGATGCTCGCCGGGCAATTGGGCACGGTGCAACTCGTGATGCGCAGCGCATCGGACGAGTCGAACGAGCCGACCAGCGGCGCCGACGTCCAGGAATTGCTGAGCGGCAAGAAAACGGAGACGCTCGATGGGACCGGTTCGCCGCCGCCCAACACCAAAGAGGGCCTGCTGAGCCTGTTGAACCAAACCAAGGAGCCGGCGCCGCCGACGCCGCCGCCCGCGGTGGCCGAGCCATCGGCCCCGCCCGCCAGGAACGCGTTCAAGATGCTGTTGATCAAAGGCCCCAACGCGGAAACGGTGGAATTCGAAGACGAGAACAACCTGCCGCAATCGACGTCGAGCGGTGCAACGACCGAGAGCACGGCCGTCGAGACCGAGTCTGCCGACGCCGCCAGTCCGGCCGAGGCCGACGCCTCGCCCGGCGAGGAACAAACGGCCACGGACGACCCGGAGGCGTCTTGACCGGAGAAGACGAGGGGCGATAACGGATTCACGCAAGGAAGATCACGGATGTTGACTTCGATCGCGCGGCGGACCGCCGCTATCGGACCTGCGGCAGATAGGCCTACGCTCTCAGATCGCAGGGCGGACTTTCAGAGCCTATCCGAGAACCGGCCAATAGGCGGGATAAATCCCCTCTCCCTTTGGGAGAGGGTTAGGGTGAGGGGGAATCGCCTCATCTACACGCCCTCACCCCAGCCCTCTCCCAGAGGGAGAGGGAGTTCTCGGATAGGCTCTTACTTCGGACGTCTGGGGTTCGCGGGGCTGTTCGCCTGGACGCTGGCTTCGGCGTCGGTCCAGGCCCAGGAAGCCGCTCCGGAATCCGCCGACGCGCAAGCCACCGCCACCGATCGCCGCGGCCGCGGTTTGGCCGATGCGGCGCTCGGCGGCTCCTCCGCGCCCGCCGCGATGACGAACCTGAAGCACATCGTGCATCAGATCCAGGGCGCCAACGAGTCGATGGAAATGATCGTCAACACTAGCCGGATTCTCAGCCTCGGGCAGAAGATTCCCAAGGCCCAGGTGAACAACCCGGATATTCTCGAGTTGACGCCGCTTTCGGCCACGCAGATTCAAATCATGGCCAAAAAGCCGGGCGTCACCCAGGTCAACCTGTGGGACGAAGACGACGGCATCCATTCGATCGACGTGATCGTCTTCGCCGACTCGCAGGAATTGACGATCCTGCTCAAGCAGCAGTTTCCCAAGGCCTCGCTGAAGGTCATTCCGCTGCCCAACAGCGTCATGATTACCGGCTATGTCGACGACCCGAACATCGTCCGCCGGATCATCGACATCGCCAACGAGTATTCTCCCAAGGTGCTGAACAACATCACGGTGGGCGGCGTCCAACAGGTTCTGTTGCAAATCAAGGTGATCGAGGTCTCGCGCAACAAGCTGCGGACGATGGGCTTCGATTGGGGCAACCTGGCCCAGCGCGGCGACCTTTTCACCCAAGGCGTCGGCGGCCTGCTCAAAACGGCGGCCGGCGCCGGCACCGTTCCGCAAGGCATTCCGGCGGGCACCGGCATGGGGGCGATCGGCACGCAAACGATGACCTTCGGCGTGGTCAGCGCGGGCGACACTTTTTTCGGCGTGCTCGACCTGCTGCAACAACGCGACGTGGCCAAAGTCCTGGCCGAACCGAACTTGACCACCGTCAGCGGACGGCCGGCCTTCTTCAACGTCGGCGGCGAGTTCCCAATCTTGGTGCCGCAAAGCTTAGGCACGATCTCCGTCCAATATCGCAAGTTCGGCACGCAGGTCGACTTCGTGCCGATCGTCTTGGGCAACGGCGCCATCCGCTTGGAGGTCCGGCCGAGAGTCAGCGAAATCGACGAGTCTCGCAGCATCACGATCAACGGCACGACCGTGCCGGGCTTGAAAACGCGCGAAGTAGATACTGGGGCCGAAATGCAGGCCGGACAGACCTTGGCCATCGCCGGCTTGGTGCAGTTGCGGACCGAAAATGTCAACTCGGGCATTCCCTGGCTCAGCGATCTTCCGGTCGTCGGCGTCCCGTTCCGCAAGATGACCGAGCAAATCAACGAAGTCGAGTTGTTGATCCTGGTCACGCCGCAACTGGTCGAAGCGATGGACCGGGACCAGGTGCCCACGAACCTGCCGGGCATGGCCAGCACGGTGCCCAACGAGTGGCAGTTCTATAGCAAGGGACATGTCGAAGTGCCGAACTGCGATCCGACGGGCCAATTGCTCGGCCCGTACCCAGGCGGCGGCCCCTTCGGCTATCCCGCCCAGGCCGGGATGGGCCCCGGCGGAATGATGGGGCCCGGCCCAATGATGGGGCCCGGCCCAATGGCGCCTGCCGGCTCGGCGCCGGCGGTCGAGGGACTGCCTCCCGGCGCCCATGAGATTCCGCTGCCCTCCGACGAGGTCCAACCCGCGGCGCCTTCGCCGCAAGACCAGTCGCGTCGCCGGACCAATCGGCCGCCGCAGGGCATGGGCTTCGGTCCGGACTCGGGCCGGCTGCCGGATACGATTCGCCTGCCGGCCACCAGTCGGCTGCCCGGCACGGGCCGGCCGCCGGCAACCGGGCATTCGTCGCGGCGTCGACCGGCGGCCACGGACAACGTGCAGGGCATTCCGGCCTCGCCGCGCCGGCCCAGCCTGCAAAACACGTCCAGCCGTAACAAGACGCCTTCGCCGGCCGCTTCCGATCGCCAGAAAAGTTCGCCCGGCTTCATCGGTCCAACGGGATATGACCTACGTTAGTAGAGACCGACTTAGGGCGTGATTCGCACGGCGGGCAAGTGGCTGGGCGGCAGAGCGATGCGGCAAGCCGCTTGCCCTAGAGCAAGCGTCCCGCTTGCTTCCGCGGCGGCGTGCGGCTTTGCCGCACGGCACAAGCGGGCCGCTGGTGCTACGAGAAGGCAACGTTGAAAAGGCGACCGACGCAATGAGTAACGTGCTCCGACTGGCGATCGTCGATCCGAGCGATCCGAGCCGCGACGGCTTGAAGACGATGTTGTTGGGCATGGACCGGGTCTGGCTCGAGGCCGAGTGCTCGCGCTACGAGTTCTTCGCCGACGTCGTGGCGCAGACCCATCCCGACATCGGCATCGTGGCCCTCGACCAGGATCCCGACAAGGCGCTGGATCTCGTCCACCGGCTGAACGAAACTTCGCCGGAATGCAGCATCCTGGTGCTCAGCTCTTCGTCGGACGGCAAGTTGATCCTGCGCGCAATGCGCGCGGGCGCCAAGGAATTTTTGAACCAGCCGCTCCGCCTGCAGGACTTGCTCGACTCGCTGGAACGGATCAGCGACCGCAAATTCGGCCGCGGCGAAGCCAAGGCGCGCGGCAGTTCGGTGATCGCCATCGCCGGCGCCACGGGCGGCGTGGGCGCCACCAGCGTGGCCGTCAATCTTGGCTGCGCGCTGGCCCAGGATCCGAAGAATACCGTGGCCCTGGTCGATCTCGACCTGTGTCTGGGCGACGCCGACGTGTTCCTCGACACGATCCCCGACTATACGCTGGTCGACGTGGCCCAGAACGTCACGCGGCTCGACTTCGCGCTCTTGAAGCGCTCGCTGACCAAGCATTCCTCCGGGCTGTTTCTCTTGCCGCGGCCCGTGCAGATGGAGGACATGGGCCTGATTACGACCGACGACTTGCAGCGCGTGATCGGGTTGCTCAAAGCGACGTTCACGCACCTGGTGCTCGACCTGTCGAAGAGTTACACGCCGCTCGACCAGGTCGCCCTGCAAACGGCCAGCCATATCTTGCTGGTCACGCAATTGGATTTGCCCTGTCTCCGCAACGTCGTGCGGCTGATGATGTCGTTCGGCAACATGAAGGGCGTGGCCGACAAGGTCAAGATCGTCGTCAACCGCGTCGGCCTGGAAAACGGCAATATCAGCCTCAAGAAGGCGCAGGACACGATCGGCCGCGAGATCTTCTGGCAGTTGCCCAACGACTATCGCACGATGGTCGAAGTCCGCAACAACGGCGTGCCCCTGGTGGAACAGGCCCCCAAAGCGGCCATCACGCAAGCCGTGGTCAACCTGGCGGCGGCCGTCTCGGGCGCCGCGGCGCCCGGCGAAGCGGAAGACGAGACGAACAAGTCGGGCCGCCGCAGCTTGCTCAGCTTTTGGCCCGGAAAAGCCAAAGACAAGGGCGCCAAACCGCCGGCCCCGGCCAAGTAGGTTGTGCTTCAGCATAACGATATCAGGCCACTCGCGTTATGCTATTAACGCCAAGAATCGTGCCGAGGCAACAAGAAATTCGTGCGATTGGGGCGTCGCCACGGTGCGTTTTTCCAGGCATTGCCAGGCAATGAATGGATTCGTGATTTTGTTCGCACGCCGAGAAGCAATCCGAGCCGTTCGCAGCGGGCGGCTGCCCAGTTAACGCGGACTTGCTGGTTCGGCCAGCGATCGCGGCTAGCATCATGGGTGGGGGCTGTTCGTTGGCTGCGACAACTCGCTCGGCCGAGTCGACCAAAGAAATTGTTCCTCTTGCTGCGCCCCCGGTTTCGTCTCTGGGAAATAATCCTGCCCTCTTTTCACGATCTTTACGACCGGGCTGAACACCCAATGCCCCGTGGTGGCCGGCGCAAGCCGTTCCGTCGTAAACGGCAGGCCAACGCGCATCTCGGTCGCCCTCTCGGATATCGACCCTGCCAAGATCGTGAGGGGTTCCATCGGGCGCAGCGGCATCCACAGCTTTGACTGCGGCGTGTCCGGCGGGCTCCACCCGAACGACATGCTCGACTCCCATTTCCCATCAACGAGCTGTTGGCGAACTGAGGCTGGTTCTCTGGGAGGTCCATAAATCCATACCGTGCTTTTCGACAAATTCGTGATTTGCACGACGGCCGCCATACCTAGATTTCCCGCATGGTCGTCATAGCGGGGAAACGAAAATGGCTCCACGGTAATGCTCACGTCGAGAGGAGGGGGATAGAGCGCCCATTTTGCAAGCCCTGCCAACAGCGCCACGGGAATAATCAGCAGGAGCATGACTCTGAGCGAGAACTGCAACCGGGATCTCGATACGCGAATGATTGGCACGATATTGCGATCCTGCAGTTGTGGTTCTACCGCAGAAACTAGGGATGACTTTGGCGCTGATTCGCGGGGCTTTCGTTGCGTTTTCCAAGGCATATCCGGGCAAATAAATGAGGCGCCTGGGAAATGCAAAAGGCCCGCCCGCCGCAGGCCAGGGCAAGGCGAGTCGTATTTACCCGCCCGGGCCTGGTTATCCCTTGCCAGGTTGCTCGCCAGCAGAGCCTGACTCCGTTTCACCAGGCGACGACGATTCTATCACGATTTAGTTCATCCGCGGATCTATCACGATTTAGTTCATCCGCGGACTGAACCCCATTTATTTGCCCGGGTATGCCTTGTAAACGCACCGTCGCGCCGCCCCCCAACCTAAATATGCCCACAGACTCCACCCATGAAGCCGTAATTCCCTTCCCGGCAAGGCTTTCTTCGCGGCGTCGCTGCTTGCCAATATGTGGTTTTTCGTAAGCTATCCTTTTTTTGAGCGAGCGCGGCGCTGATGGTGCGCCGGCGAGTCGTTCCTAAGAACTCAAAGGCATAGCAAGTCCAGATATGGCCAAGTCCCTTCCCACCGCGGTCCGTAGCGGCGACAAGTCGCAAGAATCGGATTTCGAAGATCTCAAGCGAAAGATCCACGGCAAACTCGTCGACAAGCTCGACTTGTCGAAGGTGGGCGACCTCGACGGCGACGTGCTGCGGCGCGAGATCCGGCTGGTCGTCGAGCACCTCTGCGACGCGGAAGACACCTTGCTGAACCGCGCCGAGCGCGAGCGGCTGGTCGAAGAAGTACTCGACGAGACGTTCGGCCTCGGCCCCTTGGAGCTGCTGCTCAAGGATCCCTCGATCAGCGATATCCTGATCAACGGGCCGAAGAACATCTATTGCGAGCGCCGCGGCAAGATGGAGAAGACCGCGGTGGTCTTCCGCGACAATGCGCACCTGATGCAGATCATCGACCGCATCGTGTCGCGCGTGGGCCGGCGCGTGGACGAGGTCTGCCCGATGGTCGATGCGCGCTTGCCCGACGGTTCGCGCGTGAATGCCATCATTCCGCCTTTGGCCTTGGACGGCGCCGCGGTGTCCATTCGCCGCTTCGGCGCCAATCCGCTGAAGCTGGAAGATCTGCTCAACTACAAGGCTTTCACGCCCGAAATGGTGATGCTCTTGGAAGGCGCCATCAAGGCCCGCTTGAACATCATCATCGCGGGCGGCACCGGCTCGGGCAAAACGACGCTGCTCAATACCCTGTCGAGCTTCATTTCCAACTCCGACCGCATCGTGACGATCGAGGACGCGGCGGAATTGCAATTGCAGCAGGACCACGTGGTGCGGCTCGAGACGCGCCCGCCGAACATCGAAGGCAAGGGCGCCATTACCGCGACCGACCTGGTGCGCAACGCCTTGCGCATGCGTCCCGAGCGAATCATCATCGGCGAATGCCGCGGGCCGGAAACGCTGGACATGCTGCAAGCCATGAACACGGGCCACGAAGGCTCGTTGACCACGATCCACGCGAACACCCCGCGCGACGCCGTGGCGCGCGTCGAAACCATGATCGCCATGGCCGGCTTCGATCTGCCGCTCAAGGCCATGCGGCAGCAAATCGCCAGCGGCGTCGATCTGATCATCCAGGCCAACCGCCTGCAAGGCGGCCCGCGCAAGATCACGCACATCACCGAAATCATCGGGATGGAGCAAGACACGATCGTGATGCAGGACATTTATCACTACTCGCAAGAGGGCATCGACGAGCGAGGCCGCGCCTACGGCAAGTTCGAAGCGACCGGCATTCGGCCCAGTTTCATGGACCGTTTGGAATCCTCCGGCGTTCGCCTGCCCGCCAGCGCCTTCCGGCAACGCGTGATGTTGGTGGACTAAGCATGGACCCAGTACTGCTGATTAGCATCGCGGCCTTCGTTGGCGTCACCGCCCTGGTGGTCGCGCTCGCGGTCATGTTTCGCGGCGACGCCGACAGCAAGGTCGAAAACCGGCTCGACGTGTTGACCGGCCTGAGCACCGCGGCGACGATGAAGGACTCGCTGCTGAATGACAGCGTGCTGTCGCACCCGCTCGACGCCGTGCCGAACATTTTCGAGGCGATCTTGCACCGCTTCGGGCGCTTGCGGCTGTTGTTCGAGCAAGCCGACACGAAGCTCACGCCGCCGAAATTCTTCGCGATCTCGGGGGCGCTGTGCCTGCTGGGAACGATCGGCGCGGTCGTCGGACGCCTCGGCGTGTCCACGGCTCCGTTCGTCGGACTCGCCGCCGGGTCGTTGCCGCTGTTGTGGCTGATGCACCGCCGCAAGAAGCGGTTCAAGACCTTCGCCGCGCAATTGCCCGACGCCCTGGAGCTGATCTCGCGCGCCTTGCGCGCCGGCCATAGCCTGGCTGCGGGCTTCAACCTCGTTCAGGAGGAAATGCCCGCCCCGATCTCGATCGAAATCGGCCGGGTGTTCGAGGAGCAAAATCTCGGCATTCCCATGGAACAAGCCCTGCAATCCCTGGCCGACCGCATTCCCAACCTGGACCTGAAATTCTTTTCCACGGCCATCATCCTGCAGCGCCAGACGGGCGGCGATCTCGCGGAAATTCTGGACAAGATCGGCTACATCGTCCGCGAACGCTTCAAAATCTGGGGGCAAGTGCAAGCCCTGACCGGCGAAGGCCGCCTCTCGGGCGCCGTGCTGCTGGCCCTGCCGCCGCTGTTGTTCGTCGCCGTCTATCGCTTGAATCGCGAGTACGTCATGCAATTGTTCACCGATCCGATGGGCCAGCAAATGCTCGCCGGGGCGGTCGTCATGCAAGTCCTGGGCGCCTTAGCGATCCGTAAAATCGTGAACATCAAAGTGTGAAGCCATGTCTCCGACCTTCGCCTCCGGTCTGATCAATTTCGAGCAATTGCTGCCGTTCGCCGTGTTCGGGCTGTTCGCCCTCGCCGCGTGGTGGGTCTTGGACCGCATGGCCAGCGGCCGCACCCGCGCCGTCGAGCGGCTCGACGAACTGAAGAACCCCGCCCTGCGGCGCCGCAAGAATGCCGAGGAGGGCGGCGTCGTCAAGAAGGCCGACGCCATGACGCGCGTGCTGGCCAAGGCCTCGCCCGCCTTGGCCAAACCGCTGCAGCCCAAGAGCGAGTTCGAAGTCAACAAACTGAAAATGCGGATGGCCAACGCCGGTTTCCGCAGCGAAGCCGCGCCCTCGATCTTCTTGGGCTTCAAGGGCGCCGGCTTGCTGGGAGGGCTGATGCTCGGCGGCGTGACCTTGGTGACGCTCTCCGAAATCAACCAGCAGTCGCTGATGACGGCGATCTCCTTCGCCGGCGTCCTGTTTTATCTGCCGGAGGTCGTGCTTTGGTTCATCACCAGGCGCCGCAAGGAGGCCATCTTCTTGAGCCTGCCCGACGCGCTCGACCTGATGGTGGTCTGCGTCGAAGCCGGCCTGGGTCTGGACCAGGCGATGCGGAAGGTGGCCGAAGAAATGAAGAGCACCTACAAGACCATCGCCGAGGAATTCGGCCTGGCGAACTTTCAATTGCAAGTCGGCCGCCCCAAGGCCGAGGTGCTGCACGAACTGGGCATCCGCAGCGGCGTTGACGACTTGCGCTCGTTGTCCGCCATTCTGATCCAGGCCGACAAGTTCGGATCGAGCATCGCGCAGGCCCTGCGCGTGCAGAGCGATTCGATGCGCACCCGCCGCCGGCAGCTCGCCGAAGAGAAGGCCGCCAAGACGGCGGTCAAGCTGATCTTTCCGCTTGTGATCTTCATTTTCCCCGGCATCTTCGTGGTGCTGGTCGGGCCGGCCGCGATCACGATGGTCCGCGACATGTTCCCGATGATGGAATCGCAGTAAGATTCCGTCGAGGAACGCTGAAAAACTGAACGCTCTGTCCCCGCCTGCCGATAAATAACCAGTCGTTCCGTGTCATGGAGGATGCACGCATGCCGCGCAAGGCTTGGGTCTGGTTGACGTTGTTGGCCGCGTTCGCCCCCGGCTATGCCCATGCCGAGGGCTGGTTCCCCAAGATCCGCCGCGATTTTCGCCGCAATAACTGCTGGCCGCAGCCCTTCAACATTCCCGACCGGATCGCGGTTCGCAGCCCCTTCGAGGTGATGATCGATAACGGCTGGCAGGTGCAGAATACGCTCTCCGACGAGCATTTCGACCCGGAAACCGGCGAACTGATCGGCGCCGGCGAATTGAAGGTCCGCAGCATCCTGATCGAATCGCCCAAGGGTCGCCGGCGGGTGTTCGTGCTGCGAGGCAAAGACCCCGAAGACACCGCCCGCCGCGAGCGCTCGGTGCAGCAATACGCAACCAGAATTCTGCATCCCGGCGAGCGCCCCGAGATCGGCGAAGCCTCTTTCCGTCCTCGCGGCACTCCCGCCGAACGAATCTTCGACATCGATTCTCGCTATAGCGCCAGCGCCCCCGATCCGCGGCTCAGCCCCGCGGCCGGCGGGGGAGGCGGCGGCAGCGGAGGCGGCGCCGGCGGTTCGTCCGGCGGCGGTCGGTAAAGCGAGGCCCTCGGCGCCAGCGGGCCGCGAGGCCGTTCTCGGCCGGCGTGCTAGCAGGCGCAGGCGATGCCATCCAAAAGAGCCCTCTTGGTCGGCGGTCAATGTAGACGCATTGCGAGCCGGCCGAGAGGGTTTTCGGATTTTACCAGGCGGATTTCCTTATTTACTCGCCGGCGCCGGCGCCAAACGTCAAATCTGCTGGAAACCCTCTAATCCTCCATTTCCGACTTGAGGGAGCCGCCGGCGCAAGACGATCTTAAGGAAGGCCGGCGCGGCCCGCCCGGACCGCCGTCGGCGTTGGTTCGCTGGAAGTGCCAAGACCGTCAAGGAGAGCTCTCGTGGCGCCCAATGTCACCCTCGTTTCGCTTGCTCAGGGAGCGATCCTCCTGACGCTGGCGGTCGGTTGCTCGTCAGGCCCGCTGTTCGGGAACAAACAGGGCGTCCAGTCCTCGATGTTCCCCTCGCAAACCGCAAAACCGGGTCCGGTGAAGCAATTGGCCGCCAAGGTCGGAGATTCGAGCGTCGGCCGATCGGTCTCGAAACTTTTCAAAACGGCGTCGACCAAAAAGCCCAAGCCCGCGGTCAATGATCCGGTTTCGCTGGCTCGCAAGGTCAAAAAGCCCGACGCCGACTTCTATGTCGACGCCGGCGATTGGTGCGTCAAGGGGAACAATATCGAGGGCGCACGGGAGAACTACCACCGGGCGCTGGAGATGAAGCGCCATCACTTGGGCGCTCTGCTAGGCCTGGCCCGGCTGTTCGATCGGCAAGGGCAATTGGAACGGGCCACCGAACATTATCTCGAAGCGGTCGAGCACCATCCGAAGGAAGCCATCGCCTTCAACGACTTGGGGTTGTGCTACGCTCGGCGGCAAAAGTACGACGAAGCGCTCGCTGCCTTGAATCGCGCCGTCGAACTGCAGCCCGACCGCGTGCTATATCGCAACAACATCGCCACCGTGCTCGTGGTCCAGGGACGGATCGATGAGGCGCTCGTCCACTTGACCGACGTACATGGCGCGGCCATTGCCCACTACAACATCGGCTTTCTGCTGAACCGGCGCGGCCAACGGGCGCAGGCCTTGGAGCAATTCGCATTGGCCCTGAAGGCCGATCCGAGCATGACCGCGGCCCGGCAATGGATCGATTCGCTGTCGTCCGAAATGGTCGCGGACAACCGCCAGCCGGTGCAGACGGCCAGTGACATGCAGCCGAGCGAAGCGGCGAACGGCGCCTCGGCCGACGGCGAACCGGTGCAAGGTCCGGAGTTGGGTGTCTCCGAGGAACCGGCGAGCGAGGAAATTCCGGCCGCCCAGCCGGAAACGCATCGTCGAACAGCGTTTCACCAACGGCTTCCTTCCAACCACCTCCGCGATTCCGGGCCGGAAGACGCCTCGGCGCCCGAGTCGGTCGAACTCGAGCCTGAAACTCGGTCCCTCCCAGAGACGCCGGCCGAAGCGACGGACCAGCCGGAACAGGACCAGGTCACGCTTGGCGCCGAGGCGGAGTCCGCCGCGGAGGAGCCGCGGCTGCAATATCTGCCGCCGGTGACGAAGCGCAACGCGC
This sequence comes from Pirellulales bacterium, assembly GCA_035606815.1. Classification (GTDB taxonomy): domain Bacteria; phylum Planctomycetota; class Planctomycetia; order Pirellulales; family JAICIG01; genus JAICIG01. Next base: position 4,948 of record DATNEC010000265.1, on the reverse strand, counting down.
AACCCAGCCGCTATTAGATCGGGCGGGTGGAGCTGGACCGGGCGGGTGGATCGTTCAGATTGAAGACGTTCGGGGGGTGTTGACGATCTAAACAGCCATGCCGAGGCCCGGGCGAGAATCGGCCGCCCGGCGCCATTTCGCATCCGCTTGCCCCACAGCTTCACTTCAAATGATCGTGCAACGGAATCTCGACTGCGGAAAGATGCTCCTACCGTCCATTTCAGGAAAGATTCGGCGGCTTGCAGCGCCGCTGTGGGCGTTTGCGGCCCTACTTCTTTGCCAGCAAGCGGCCTTGGCCTCGGTTGCCAACGCCGAGACGGCTCTGGTGGCGCGAGCGCTGTTCGCCGGTCCAGCCGCCGGGACGCTGCCCGCCGCGGCCCGCCATGAAGGCGCTGGCGGCGACGAAGCCGCGATTGGCATGGCCGGCAATCCCGAGCTGGGTTGGCTATTGGAAACGCGCGGCCCGAGGCTCACTCGCTCGACAGGCAGGCATCCGAAAGATGAAGCGGTCGATTCGCGCTGCCGCGCCGATTGGCTGGGATGGCTGTGGCGCCAATGCCGGAACTGGATGTTGGCGGGGCTGTTGCTCGTGGTTTCAGCCGGCGCGGCGAGGGCGCCGGAACAGTTTTCCGGCGGACCGTTCGTCGATGGCCCATTGCAGCCCTCGGCCGAAGACGTCGTGCCGGCCGACATCCGCCCCGCGAGTGCGGCAAAGCGGCAAAGCGGCCGCCCAAGCGTTCCTGACGATCGCTCGAACGAGGCCGGCGACTCGGCCGGCGCGACATCTCGCCGGCCGTATTGGGGGTCGCCGCACGTCGTCGTCACCGATCCGGCCGATTATCCGCGGCCAAGCGCGTTGGAGAACAACGATCCGAACAGTTTTTGGTATTCGATGCGTCCGAACATCTTCAACGTGCCCGTGCCGGACGAATGGGATTTTTTCAACATCATCAATACCGACCGTCCCGACTTCACCGATGCGGTCTATTCCGTCGGCCGCGGCGTGACGATCGTGGAAACCGGGTATACGTTTCACAAGATTAACGACGCCCAATTGCACATTAGCACGCGGCAGTTGCCCGAGTCGCTCGTCCGCCACGGCTTGACCGACGAATTCGAATTGCGGTTGAAGTGGAACGGCTACCTGATGACCGACTTCAAAGATGTCGCTTCAGGCACGCAGATCAGCCAGTTCGGCGGACAAGATACGGATCTCGGCTTCAAGTGGGAGTTGCTGCAACAGCGCGGTTGGCGGCCGATGACCACCGTCGTCGGAGGGATTCTCATTCCAACCGGAACCCGCGGTATATCGGCCAATGCGTTGGAGCCGCACTTCAATGTCGTCGTCGGTTGGGGCCTGCGGCGCTGGCTGTATCTCAAATCGCAGTGGGGCGTCGATTTTCTCCGCGTTAGCAATTCGCCGGTGTCGGAGATTTCGTCGGTCGTGCCGGGCTTCGTCGTGCAGCGTTCGGGGCAGGATTCCTGGCACGAATCGATCTCATTGCTGACTCAATGGTCGAAGCGCGTCGGCGCCTTCCACGAGTGGTTCATGATCTCCAACACGGGCGGCGGCGGCGATTCGCGGGCCGCCAATTACTTCGATATGGGCGTCTATCTCTACGCCACCCCGAACATCCAGTTCGACGCGCGCATCGGCAAGCGAGTCAGCGACCGCGTGAACGAGATGTTTACGGGGGCTGGCTTCTCGGCGCGGTGGTAAGACATGCTATACTCGCCGGCAGAGCAGCTTGGGCTTGCGCGCCGACGTCGAGGATTTAGTCATGCCGTTGCGAATCGCCCTGATTGTCGGCTTTCGCTCCGCGAAAGCACGCCTTTTCGCGGAGCGAAAAGCGACTTTGGCGACGCCGTTGCGGATCGCGTGGATCGCCGCCTTGCTCGCCGCGTGCATCGTGATTGGCGACTCCGCCTTGCTCGCCGTGCCGCGCGTGGAGATTGAATTGGCGACGGACGGCAACTTCCCCGCCACCGCCCAGCAGCAGTGGTACAAGCTGCTGACGGAATTAAAGGTCGATGACCTGCGGATTCGCAAGGCCGCGCCCGACGATAAGGCGGAGATCACGGTCTCGGGCACGGAAAAAATCCCCGTCTACCGGGTGCGCGGACGCTTGACCGGCAACAACGAGTTGATCGTGCCCGGCGGAAGGTTCTCGTCGCGCGACCGCGAAGGACTTTCGCGGTGGCTGACCAAGCTGCGCCAAGAGGGGCCCGAGCGGGCTGCGACGAAAGAAAAACTGCCGTTCGGCCTGCTGCCCAAGGAATTCGCCGAGGTCCACGCCGATCTGGCGCACAAAGTCGCGTTCTCGACGAAGGGCCTGAAATTGCACGAGGCCGCGGCCAAGATCGCCGGCGCCTTGCAAATTCCCTTGGCGATCGACAAATCGGCAGCGGCCGGCCTCACGCGCGCGGAGCCGATTCAAGAAGAGTTGGAAGGCGTCTCTTCCGGCGCCGCGCTGGCCTACTTGCTGCGGCCGGCCGGGTTGGTGCTGGAGCCCAAGCTCGACGCGCGGCGGAAACTGCAATACGCGATCACTCGGCCCAGCGCCGATCGAACTCCCTGGCCGATCGGTTGGCCGGCCGATCGGCCGGCGCGCGAGATCCTGCCGCAACTGTTCGAGCAGTTGAACGTCGAAATCGACGACACGCCTTTGTCGGAAACGCTGGAGGCGATCGCCGAGCGGCTTGGCTCGCCCGTGCTATACGATCATTACGCTTTAGCGCGGCGCGGCATCGACCCGGAGAAGGCGAAGATCAAATTGGCGCCGGCGAAGTTGGCCTACGCGATTATCCTGAATAAGGCCCTGCACCAGGCCGATCTGAAAGGCGAATGGCGGATCGACGAAGCGGGCAAGCCGCTGCTCTGGGTCACGACGCTCAAGCCGGTCAAATAAGCAAGCTCTGACAAATAAGCAAGCTCCGCCGGTCCTTGGAAAAAAGGGCGACAACGTGCTGACAGGTCCGCAAATCGCCGCGGCGATCGCCGAGTTGGACGTGACGCACGTCGTCTGGCTGCCCGACTCGACGCTCGGCGCGTGGGAGGCGGCGCTCGGCCAATCGCCGGATTTGACGTTGGTGCGGGTCTGCCGCGAAGGCGAGGCCTGGGCGATCGCCGCCGGCTTGCATCTCGGGGGCCACAGGCCGCTGGTCGTCATGCAATGCACGGGGCTGTTCGAGTCGGGCGACGCGCTGCGCAACGTGCTGTTCGACATGCGTCTGCCGCTGTATGCAATGATTGGCTACCGCAGTTACCTGCTCGAAAACTCGCCCGACACCGCGCGGCGTTTTACCGAGCCTCTAGTCAAGGCTTGGGGACTGGACTACATGCTCATCGAGAGCGCCGCCGACTTGCCCGTATGGGCCGAACACTACCGGGCTTGCCAAGGGGCGGGGCGGCCGGGCGCGGCGCTGTTGGCCGAGGGGCGCGGCTAAATGACGACTCAACGACGCATGCCGCTCTTGCCCGCGCTCAAGGTCTTGGCCGATTGGCGCAGCGAGCAGATCGTGGTCACGACGATGGGGTCGGCGCGCGAATGGCCCAAGCTCTCGCAACATCCGCTCGATTTCCACTATCTGCCCTCGGCGATGGGCCATGCGCCCATGATCGGGCTCGGCCTGGCCTTGGCGCGCCCGGAGCGAGAGGTGCTGGCTTTCAATGGCGACGGCTGCATGTTGATGGGCCTCGGCTGCCTGGCGACGATCGTCGCCAGCGGCGCCGAAAACCTGACGTTGGTCGTGCTCGACAACGGCATTTATGAAGTCACCGGCGGGCAGACCACGGCCGGCGCCGTGGCGCAGGTCGATTTCGCCGGCATGGCCCGCGCCGCGGGCTTTGCGACCGTCGCCGACTTCGACGATTTGCCGCGATGGCAAGCCGCCGCCGCCGAGACGCTCGGTTCGCCCGGTCCGCGCTTTGTCCGTCTGGCCGTCGAACCGGTCGGCGCCGATTATTTCCTTCCGCCCCCCGCCATGCACGAGCAGATCGCCCGCTTCCGCGCCGCGTTGGGGCCTTGCTAGACGAAACCCGCCGCAAGGGCTAAAATCGCTCCGCCGCGTTGAACCGCCGTCTGCTTGTCTGAATTGCCGAAGCGCAAGGGAGTTTGCTGAACGTGAGTGCCGAAGCGAAAATCAAGGAACTGGGTCTGGAATTGCCGCCGCCGCCGAAGCCGGCCGGCGTGTATAAGCCGGTGGTGATTGTCGGCAACATGTGCTATGTGTCGGGGCACGGCCCGTTGCGGGCCGACGGCTCGATGATTTGCGGCCGTGTCGGCGCCGATTTGGACCAGAAAGACGGCTACAGCGCCGCCCGGCAAACCGGGCTGGCGATCTTGGCTTCGCTGCGCTCGCATCTCGGCAGCCTCGACCGAGTCAAGCGGGTGATCAAAACCCTGGGCATGGTCAACTCGACGCCCGACTTTCAGCAGCACCCGGCCGTGATCAACGGCTTCAGCGAGTTGTTCGCCGAAGTGTTCGGCAAGGACAACGGCGTCGGCGCCCGCAGCGCGGTCGGCATGGGCTCTTTGCCCGGCAACATCGCCACCGAAGTCGAAGTGATCCTCGAAATCGAGTGATCTTGCCCCTTGCGGCGGTTTGTGTTAGCAACGCCGCCGTGAGGGAACTGCCGCCTAAAGAACTGGTCGATTTGCTCGCGCGGCTTGGCTTGGCCCGGCCCGACCAGGTCGTCTCGGTGCGCGGCCGCGTGCGGCGATTGGGTCGCGGGCTGCCGGCATTCGAGTCGGTTTGGGTCGATGCCTTGGCCCAGGCCCGCCTTCTGACGCCGTTTCAGGCGGTGGAGATCAACGCCGGCCGCGGCGCCGCGCTCGAAGTCGGTCCCTACGTGCTGCATCAGCCGCTCCCGGCGGCAGGCTATGCACGGGTCTTTCGGGCCTGGGAACCGAAAGCGCGGCAGTGGGCGAGACTGACTGTGTGGGCT
>DATNEC010000263.1:0-11677 GCA_035606815.1 Pirellulales bacterium | reverse complement strand
CACGATCAACGAACGCTGCGATATTTTGGAGCAAATGTCGGACACGGCCGCGAATCCCGAAGATCGGACGCAGTGGATGAGAAGCCTGGCCGAGACGCTCAGCGCGTCAGTACAAGCCGGCGCCTATCCCGAAGGGCTGGAAAGGCTCAAAACTCTGGGCGACAAACTGGCGGCCCAGGAAGACAGCGCGGACCTGGCGGCTTACGTCAAATTCCGCTACTTGAGCGCGGAATACAACCAGAAGCTGCAAGCCGAGGGGGACTTCCCCAAATTGCAGAAGAAGTGGCTGGCAAGCCTCGAACAATACGTCTCGGATTACCCGAGCAGTCCGGACGCCGCCGAGGCGATGCTGCAGCTCGGCATCGCCGAGGAATTCGCCGGCGAAGAGGAGGGCGCCAAGAAATGGTACGGCCAGATCGTCGATCGTTTTCCGCAATCGTCGTCGGCCCAAAAGGCGGCCGGCGCCGTCACGCGGCTCGATTGCGTCGGCAAGGTGCTGCAACTCCGCGGCGCCAGCGCCACGACGAAGACGAATAAGTCGGTCGACGTGGGCCAGTTCCGCAACAAGGTCGTGCTGGTGCAATACTGGGCCACCTGGTGCGAGCCATGCAAAGCCGATCTCGCTCAAATCCGCGAGCTGCAAGCCAAATACGGCAAGGACGGGTTCGAGGTCGTCAGCATCAGCCTCGACAGCCGCAAGACCGACCTGACCACCTACCTGAGCAAGAATCCCTTGCCCTGGTATCACATCTACGAGCCGGGCGGACTGGACAGCCGGCTCGCTAACGAGCTAGGCGTGCTCACGCTGCCGACCATGTTGCTCTTGGACCAAAAAGGCAAGGTGGCGAATCGCAATGTGAACATCTCGGAACTCGACCGCGAGATCAAAGCGCTCGTGCGTTGACGAGGGCCTAAACGGGCACATCCTAGGGGGGTGAGAATCGCAGCCCGGACGGTTTTCCGTCTGGGCTGCGTTCGTTTGTAAAATCTGCCAAAACTTGGCAAGAGGCGGCGAGTGGCCAAGCCGCCGCAATCGCACGCCCGGGGACTTATCGCTGCAGGCGGTCCGTGCCGGCGCGCAGGCTATGCTTCAGCATAACATGCGAATGCGTAAAGCGTTATGCTAAAGCATAACCTACCAGAGCTGGCATAAATCTGAGCGGGCCAGCGGCTTTTCGGCGGTTGTCGCCTGGCCGTAATTCAAAACGCGCGCCGCTTGGCACGAGACTCGCTTTCCCTCGATGTCTTACGAGGTCGACAGGATGTCGCCTCTCTCACCACCGGCCTCCCGCAAGGCCAGGAAGGGAATCTCGGAGTCACGGCCCATGCTAGCATTGGAACCCACGTCGTTGATTTATGTGTTGGCAGTCATTCAAGTCCTCGGCCTGGCGAGCGCCTGCCTGGCGCGGATGGGCGAAGGCTCGATTCGGCAAACCTCCTGCCAGCGGTTGTTTTTCGGCTGCCTGGCGATGGTCGGCGCGGCGACGATGACCGCCATGTTGCTCGGGCCCGGCGCCTGCCTGGCCAGCGGAGCGACGATGGCCGTCATGGTCTTGACCGCGACCTGGGATTTTGGCGGAGCTGTGCTGTAGTTTGCGGGCCTACGTTCGCCAGAACCGGCAAAATCGAAAAAAAGCTTCCCCTCGGAACTGCTTTGAACCGAAAAGCAATAGACAGGCAGTATTGATCGGTTGGGCGAGGTTGCGCCGGGGGGATCCTTCGCAACTTCCAGGGCTAGATTCGACGCGCTCTTTCGCGCGTCGGACTCCCTCCTCCACGGCCTCGCGAAACCGATCGTGGCGCTGGTATGCGCAGAAACCTAGGCTATTTGCCGTGATCCATAGGAGGAGGGGAAGCATGCACCGCTTCATTGTAGCGTGGGCGATAACCGCAATCGCCTTGCTCTCGCCGAACCTGGCGAGAGCGTCGGACCAAGAAACTGCGAAACAGATCGCAAGTTCGCTGAAGCAGAGCGGACGTCTCGTCGGCTTCAGCATCGGAGTCAAGTTCCATGAAGGCACGGCTTGGCTGAAAGGCCGGGTCAGCAGCGAGCAACAGAAGGCCCTGGCGGTCGAGATGGCCGAACAGATGCCCGATGTCGTGCAAGTCGTCGACGAACTGACGGTCGAAGCCGCGGACGCGAAGAACGCTCCGGCCTTGCGCCCCGCGTACAACCGTCGCGAGGACGAAACGGCGGGGCGTCTGGCCCCGCAACAGCCGGTGGTTTACGCCGCCAAGGCGCCTCGCACCATCGCCGCTGCGACCGTCCGGATGACGGAACCGACCGTCGACCCGAATGTCCACACGACTGCGGGCGAACTGGCGTTTCCGGAGTCCGCTTTTGAGCAAAGCGCGCCGCAGTTGGCCAGCGCCGAGCCGACGGTCCAATCCGTAAGCGCCAAGCGCTCGATCCTTCGCCGCCGCAGTTCCAACTCCCAGCCGAAGGCGGCCCCCAGCGTGCGCAGCACGTTCGAACCTGCTGCGGAGGTTGCCACCGTCAATGGCCAACAGGTGCGCCTGATTGCCATGACCCGCGGCCCCGACGGATCGCTCGTGCCGGCTGACCCCGCGGTCGCCGCACAATTCGCCCAGAGCGGCCGGCAAATGCAGCTCGTTCCGCTGACGCAAGGCGCGAACGAGGCCCGCACGGCGGCGCCCCAGACGCGAAAGCCCTCGATCCTGCGCCGTCGCGGCCGACCCATGCCGATCGCGACTCGCGGCCAAGGCGGACAAGCCATGCAAACGGCCTACCGCAACGCGGGCGGCCAATTCCCGGTCGGTCCCGTTCCGGCCCTGGACGGAGTTCCCGGCGCGCCGCTGCCCGCCAATGTCCCGGCGCCAATCGCCGGACCCGCGCCGGCGTACTACGATCAGCCGAACATGCCGAACTACTCTTGGCCCAGCTATGCGGCTTACCCCAACTACGCCGCCGTAACGTATCCCAAGCAGTATTCCCCGACGGCTTGGCCCTATATCGGGCCATTTTATCCGTACCCCCAAGTTCCGCTGGGCTGGCGGAAGGTGACCTTGGAATGGGATGACGGCTGGTGGTTCTTGGATTTCGACGACAAGAACTGCCAATAGCCGCGGCACGCCACCACTGCCTCGCATGCACGCCCGCAAAAGCCCCCGGCGGAATGTTCCGCTCGGGGGCTTTTTCTTCTTGGGGGCGTTTTTTCCGCAAAATCGGAAAAACCCGCAAGTTCCGCCAGCTTTGACACGATAAGTAGTGCTGGTTACAGCTCGGCCCATCCAGGCATCCACATGGAAAGCCCGACTGCGGGCAACTATTGCCGTCGTTGGGTTTCGAGGCCGGGCCAGTAAGGTCACTTGAGGGATTGACCATGTCGTGCAAGCTGCTCCACGCTCCTGCGTTCGCGCTGTTGGCGATACTCGCCTGCGGGGCGTTGGGATGCACCTGGCCGTTGAACTCGCAATTCAGCAGCCCCTCGGTCCACTTGCCGGTTCCAATTCCCTTGAGCCCGTACTTCCAAAAAGAGCAGGAAGACCGGTTCTGGATGCGCGAACGTTATTCGCGCGTCCCGATCTTGGGCCCGATTACCGCGGGCGGCCCCGCCGTGGCTCTCGATCCGCCTTCGCCCGATGAAGTGATGCGCGCCTTCGAACGGGCCCGACCGGTCGAAGGCGGTTTTCCGATGCTGCACGAAGTGCAGCGCAACAACGTGAGGATGGTGGTCGACAACATCTCCGATTACGTCGATCCGCCGCGCGTCTATCCGTTGATCGGCCCCGCGCAACTGCACCACGCCCACTACAAATGCACGATCTACTACACCGAGGTCACGAGAGTCGGCTGGCCGATTCCCTACACCACGGTGGACGAAGATGCCCAGGAAGTGATCTACATCGACCACAACCACTTTCACATGGTGGGCAACGTGAACGATGGTCCGGGCGGAAACCTCTAAAAGCGGCGCGGGGGCCTTCTATGTTCGCCCCAACCCGGCTTCGCATTGCAACTTAGCTCCAGCAGCCCAGCTCATCGCCGAGTCGGTTAGGACTTGCCGCCCCAAGCGCAGCAGGGGTAGGATAAGCGACGGACTGAGACGGTTTTCCGGCGAATGGCTGCTCATCGCGCAATGCATGTTCTCTCGAAATTGATCTTGGCGTCGAGCCTCGCGCTGGCCGCGATTTACGCGCCGCACGCTTGGGCCGGACCCGCCGAAGACCAATACGCCGTGGCCGCGGCCCATTACCAGCAAGCTCGCTGGAAGCTGGCCGCCGCTGAATTCCGAACCTTTCTGGCCGATTATCCCGACCACGCCAAAACAAGCCGCGCGATCTTCTACCTGGCGGAGTCTTTGGTCCAGTTGCGCGAGTTCGATCAAGCGGCGGTCCAGTTCCTCGAGTTCCGGCGAAAGTTTCCCCAGGACCGGCTGGCCCGAAAGGCCCTCTTCCGGGCCGGCGAGGCGAACTACCTGTCGGGTCGCTTGGACGACGCCGAAGGCGAGTTGACCGAGTTCGTGGGCCAGGCGGCCGAGGATCCGCTCTGCGCCTTCGCGCTGCCTTACCTGGGCGATATCGCCGCCCAAAAACACGATCCGGCCAAGGCGCAGCAACGGTTCGCCCAAGGACTCGAACGCTTTCCGCAGGGAGCGCTGCAAGACGATTGTCGCTTCGGCTTGGCCAAGGCTCTTGAGGAGCAGGGCCAACGCGAAGAAGCCCAGCGGTTGTACTTGGCCCTGGCTTCGAAGACCGCCAGTGCGTGGGCCGACGACGCCCAGTTTCGGCTGGCGGCTAGCCAATATGCGGCCGGCGACTATGCCGGCGCCTTGGAGACGTTCGACGCCTTTCCAACCCGCTTCGCCAAGAGCGAATGGAAAGACAAGGCCGCGCTCGCCGCGGGCCAATCGCTCTTCTATTTGCAGCGTTACGATCAAGCAGCGGCGCGCTTCGAATCGCTGGCCAAGCATGCGGAGATTGGGCTAGAAGCGCGTTATTGGATCGGGCTGGCCCAGAAGGCCCAACACGATTGGAACGCGGCCTCGGCAACCCTGCTGGCGGCTGCCGCTGAAGAAGACCGGCCGCCTCTCGCGCCCGCGCTGCGATTTCATGCAGGCGACGCGCTGGTGCAGGCCGGAAAGCTCTCCGAGGCCAACGCGCAGTTCGACTTGGCCCTCCAGCGTTGGCCCGACGGCGATTATGCCGACGACTGCTGGCTGGGCAAGCTGCATGCCGCGCTGGCGGCCGACGATCATGCGGCCGTCGATCGTTTGGCGGCGGAATTCGCCCGCCGATTCCCGGCCAGCCCGCTCAAGGGGGCCGTCGAACGCACCGTGGCGCGGTCCCTTTTGGCTCGCAAACAGCCCGAGCGAGCGCTCGCGATTTTGGAACCGCTCGTAGCTTCGCCCCCGCCGCCTGCCGGATCGCCAACATCAACCGCGGCCCACGACGCGGCGATGGAGCGGTATCTGTTGGGCGTGGCCTACGTCGGCGTGGAGCGCTACGAAGACGCGCTCAAGATGCTCGAACCCGCACTGGCCGAGAGCCAAGGCGAGTTGAAGTCCGACGCCCAGCGGGCGCAGGCGACCGCCTTGGTCGCCTTGAAGAGATACGCCGAAGCCTCAAGCGCCATCGAGGCTTACCTGGCAGCCAATCCGCAAGGCGACGGGGCCGCTTGGGCGCTTGCCGAATTGGCGATTTGCCAGGCTCGCTCCAAGCAGTTGGACCGCAGCAAGCAGACCTATGCCCGGTTGGCGAGCGAACACCCCGGCGACAAGCTCATCCCGCCAACGGCTGCGACCCTTGCCGAAGCAAGCCTGGCGGAAGGCGACAAACAGTGGTCGGCCGACCTCTTCCGTTTATTGACCAACGACGGCAATCCGCCCGAATACGTCGCCCGCGGCTTATCGGGCGTCGCATGGAGCCAGTTCGCCGCCGGACAACTGGCGGAGGCGGCGGCCACATTCGAGCAATTGCTCGCGCGCTACCCTCAAGACGCCCTGGCGGCTGAAGCGGCTCTGGTGCGAGGGCAAATCCTCGAACGGCTCAAGCAGCCCGAAGATGCGCTCGCCATGTATCGGTCGGTCATCGAAAAGCACGCCGACCGTCCGCAGTTGCCGCAGGCGCTGTTGGGCGCGGCCAGGATCTGCGACCGCTTGCAGCAAAATGCCGAGGCCGCGGCGTTCTTTCAACGCCTCGACCGCGAGTTTCCCGATTTGCCCGAACGCGAAGCGGCGCTCTACGAATGGGCCTGGGTCTTGCAAAAGCTCAAGCAACCGGCGGAGGCCGATTTGCTCTTCGAGCGATTGAGATCGGCGACGCCGCGGAGCCAATTCTGGGGCGATGCCGTCTATCGTCTGGCGGAGCACGCCAAGGAAGCCAAGAATTTCGACCGCGCCAAGGCGCTCGTCTCGGAATTGATTTCCGGCGAACCAGGGCCGCAGATTTTGCCGCACGCTTTGTATCTGCAAGCCCAAATCGCCGTCGCCGCCGAGCAGTGGGACAAAGTGGCGGCGCCCCTCGATCGACTGGTCGCGGAATTCCCCGATAACAAGCTGGCGCCGTTGGCCAAATATTTTTTGGCCGAGGCCGCCTACCGCCAAGAAGATTACGAACGGGCGAGCGAACGATTCGCCGCATTGGCCCAAGAAACTCGGGACGGACAAGAGAAGTGGTTGCCGATGGTGGCGTTGCGCCGGGCGCAGATTCTCGCCTTGCAAAAGAAATGGCCGGAAGCCCTGGAGTTGGCCCAGCAAATCGCCGCCCAGCAGCCCGGTTTCGAGCAGCAATACGAAGTCGATTACCTGATCGGCCGCTGCCTGGCCGCCGAAGGGAGTTTCGAAGACGCCCGCACCGCTTATCGCAAAGCGACGCGGAGCGAATTGGGCGCCAAGACCGAAACGGCCGCGATGGCGCAGTGGATGATCGGCGAAAGCTATTTTCACCAGAAGAACTACGAAGCCGCGCTGCGAGAGTATCTGCGCGTCGAGATCCTGTATGCTTACCCGACTTGGCAGGCCGGCGCGCTGCTGCAGGCCGGCAAATGTCACGAGTTCCTGGGCGAATGGAAGCAGGCGACCGAACTCTACGCCAAGCTATTGAAGACTTATCCCGATGCGACGTTCGCCGAGGAGGCTTCGAAAAGGCTCCAAGAGGCCCAGACGCGCGCGTCGGGGGGGAAGTTAGGAGTTAGGAGTTAGGAGTTAAGAGATAGGAGTCGCCATTCTGGCGGAACGATTTACGCTTCATTGTCGCTTTTCGCTCCGCGAAAAGGCGCTCCTTCGGAGCGAAAGACGACTGAACGACGGAAATTCAACATCGGGGCGAAAAGATAAAAACCATGAACACAAACAAACTGCTCTCTCCTCTCTCCTATCTCCTGTCTCCTATCTCCTGTTTCCTCTTGCTCGCGGCCCTGCCACTGGCTTGGCCGGCCGTCGCAACGGCCCAAGGGGAAGCGGCCGGCGAGGCGGCCGAGATCGATGCCGCGCGTGATTCCCGCGGACAAGCCGAGCCGATCTCTTCGACCGATCTGATTCCCCAAAAGAACTTGTTGCAGATCATGAAGGCGGGCGGGATCTTGATGATTCCGATCCTCTTTTGCTCGTTCATCATGTTGGTGTTCGTGTTCGAGCGCGCCGTCGCGTTGCGGCGCGGACGGGTAATTCCCGGCCCCTTCGTGAAGCGCTTTCTGCATCAACTTGGAGAAGGCCAGTTGGATCGAGAACAGGCCCTGCGACTTTGCGAGGAAAACCGCAGTCCCGTCGCGCGGGTTTTCGCCGCGGCCGTGCGCAAGTGGGGCAAGCCGGCGGTCGAGGTCGAGCAGGCGGTGCTCGACGCCGGCGAACGGGCCTCCAACGGCCTGCGGAAATACGTCCGCGTATTCAATGCCGTTTCGACCATCACGCCGCTGATGGGGCTGCTCGGCACGGTCTTCGGCATGATCCGGGCCTTCAACGACATTTCGACTTCCGATGCCATGGGCCGACCCGAGTTCTTGGCTCGCGGCATCAGCGAGGCCTTGATTACGACCGCGGCCGGTTTGTCGATCGCCATTCCGGCGCTGGTCTGCTATCTGTTCTTTTTGAGCCGCGTCGATCAGTTGATTATCGAGCTAGACGCCTTGGGGCAAGAGGTCGTCGCCGCCGTCTCGGCGGAAGGTCCGCAGGCCGGCGGGGCCTCGAAGCCGGCCCGTCCGCGGCGAGAATCGGCGGCGTGAGGCAGCCTGTGTGTCATCCGTGTTCGATCCGTGTTTCATCCGTGGCTAAAAAGTCCCAGGCCCCCTGCCATGCCGCTTAAAACCTACGCCGACGAAGCTCCCTCGCTGAACCTGACCTCGATGGTCGACGTCTTGTTCTGCCTAATTTTGTTCTTCATGGCGGCCAGCAAGTTCACGGAACTGGAGCGCAAGATCGGTCTGCAAGTGCCCGAGGTCAGCGATCGCGGCGCGCTGACGGAGGCCCCCGAGAAGAAAACGATCAACGTTTACCGCGACGGCGTAATCGAGTTGGACAAAAAAGCCGTGCGGAGCTTGCAGGAGCTGACCGATCGGCTGGCGGACGCGCGCCGCCAATATCCGGACGTGGGCGTCATGATTCGCGGCGACGGCGAAGGACGTTTCCAACGCGTCGCCGAGGCGCTCAATGCCTGCAAGCAAGCGGGGATTTCGGAGTTGGGAATTTCCGTCAAGCTGGCCAACCCGCAGAGGTAACTCCGGTGCAGTGGCTGCGCATCGATCGCTGGCTCGACTTCCTCTCTGGCCCCCAGTTGATTTGGGGCCTGCTGTGGTTGGGATTGGTGCTGGTCACGCTGGCGCTGATGGCCCTGATGGTCACGCGCTGGGGCCAGTCGCGGCCGCTGGGCAAATGCGTGGCGCTGTCGCTGCTGACGCACGCCTTGTTGGCGACCTACGCCATGACCGTCGAGATCGTCGCCGCGGCGCCGCGAGAAATCTTGGTCCGCGCGAACATCTCCGACGACTTGCCTTCCGAAATCGAACCGCCCGCCGCTCAAACGGGCAAATCCAAGGGACAGACGCCCGACAAGCCCTGGGAGCGTCTGGCGCGCCCCGCGCCGGCGACGCCGCACGATGCCGCACTCGAGCGGCCCGAAACGGACGACATGCCGGCCAGCGAACGCATGCCGGCGGAGCTCTCGCCGGTTTTGCCCGACGACGCGACGCCCGAGAAACTGACGGAAAGCGAACCGCGGGCGCCCGAGCCTGACGCCATCCGGCCGCCCGCGTCGCGGTCGCAACCGCTCGAAGCCGCCGCCGCCGAACCGATCGAGGCCCCCGCGGCGATGCGTCGCGAAGCGGCCGACCCGGTCGCCGAGGCCGAGACCGGTCCCGAGCGAGCGAAGGACGTTCGCGCGGCGCCGCAGAAACCCGAGGCATCGGCATTGCCCGGCTTGCCCGACGCGTTGCTTTCCGAGGCGGCCACGCTGCCGCGCATGACCGAATTGCCCGCCGGCCCCGCCAAAGGGGACAGCGCACCGCGGCTTGCCGCCTCGCCCGCCCGCAATGCCAGTCCGCTGGCGCCCGAGATGGAGGCTGATGCGGCGACCGGCGAAGAGCGGCCGGCCAGGCCCAACGGCACCCCAAGTCTGAATTCCATCGTCGGCCGCGGCATGCCGTCCAGCGCCGAGGCGCGGCTGGCCGAGTCGTTGGCGAAAACGAACGGCGCCACGGCGCCCCAGTTGTCGCCGCGCCGGGACGAAGAGGGCGAGCGCGCCTTGCCTTCGCTCTACCAACTGCGCCGCGCTCCGCAACGCGCCGAGATTACCGAACGGCAAGGCGGCTCCGCCGCCACCGAGGCCGCCGTCAAGGCCGCGTTGAAGTGGCTGGCTGCGAACCAACACGTCGACGGACGTTGGGACGCCAGCCTGCACGGCGCGGGGCGCGAATTGAAAGTCGCCGGCCAAGATCGAAATGGCGCCGGGGCCGAATCCGACACCGGCGTTACGGGGCTGGCCCTGCTGGCTTTTTTTGGCGCAGGCAACACGCATCTGGAAGGCGACTACCGCGAAAACGTCGCGCGCGGGATCGCGTACTTGCTCGACGTGCAGGGCGACGACGGCAATCTCGGCGGCAGCGCCGACCGGTTCGCCTTCATGTATTGCCACGGCATGGCGACGTTGGCTCTGAGCGAGGTCTACGCCATGAGCGGCGACCAGCGCTTGCTCGAGCCGGTGCGCCGCGCCATTGGGTACACGCTGGGCGCCCAAAGCCGCGCCAGCGGCGGTTGGCGGTATGGCGTCGGCGACAAGGTCGGCGACACCAGCCAGCTCGGTTGGCAATTGATGGCATTGAAGAGCGCCGAACTAGCCGGGCTCGAAATCCCCGCGCATACGCGCGCCGGCATGATCAAGTTCCTCAAATCGGTGGCTTCCGGCCCCCACAGCGGCTTGGCAAGCTACCGGGCCGGCGAACGGGCGACCGTTTCGATGACGGCCGAGGCCCTGGTCTGCCGCCAGTTTTTGGGGCTGAGCCGGTCGAACCCGGCCAGCGACGAGGCCGGCAATTTCATTCTCACGCAGTTGCCCGGCCAAGGGCAGCCGAACCTCTATTATTGGTACTATGCCACGCTCGGCATGTTCCAGCTTCAAGGCGAACACTGGCGCCGCTGGAACAATGCCTTGACGGCGACCTTGGTGGCGCGGCAGCGGAACGAAGACGAATTGGCCGGCAGTTGGGATCCCGACGACGTCTGGGGCGGCCACGGGGGGCGAGTCTATACCACCGCGATGGGCGCGCTTTGCCTGGAAGTCTACTACCGCTTCTTGCCGCTGTACGTCAAGGCGTCGGGCTTGGAGGATGGCGGTAAATAGCTGCGGCCGTTCGATATGCGCCGATTATGCCGCGCCGCTCGGGGCTGGATTTTGTTTGACACCGCCCTGCGGGCCGCAGTAGAATGCTGAGGTTAGGGAGAGCGGCACGATCGTCTTGCGTCCGAGTTTTCGCATTTGGCCGCCGAACTCCTCGTGTTGCCTGTCTGCGCCCTGCGGATCGCGATCGAACGATCGCCGTCGGCATCTCCAACAGCCCACCGGTAGTCAGAACATTTTTCGCGAGCATGCGGCTATGAATCCCCTATTCGGTATTTTTGGCGTCAATCCGATGGAGATCGCCATTATCGGCGGGATCATCCTGTTGCTCTTCGGGAACCGGCTGCCGGGTCTGATGCGATCGTTGGGGCGGAGCGTGGTCGAATTCAAACACGGCGTGCGCGAAATCGAAGAACCGGGGCCAGACGATGCGCCCACCAAGTGAACCGCAAGCAGCTTAGCGATCGCCGGTGAGCGGACGACGCATTTCGTTTCCGAAAACTCCGAAAACACTGTACCTTAGAGGATATCGCCGATGTTCGGCTTGAACCCGATGGAGTTGATGATCGTCGCCGGGATCGCGTTGCTGTTGTTCGGCAGCCGCCTGCCCAGCATTGCGCGTTCGCTGGGCAAGAGCATCACCGAATTCAAGAAGGGCGCCACTGACGCCGAGGCTTAGATCGTCTGGCCCGGGCCGGCCAAAAGATAGGAACCGCGTCTCAGCAGTTTTTTGCAGGATCTCGCCATGTTCGGCTTGAACCCGATGGAATTGATGATCGTGGGCGCTATCGCCGTACTGCTGTTCGGCAACAAGCTGCCCAGCGTGGCCCGTTCGCTCGGTAAGAGTATGACTGAGTTCAAGAAGGGCATCTCTGAATTCAAGCAGGAC
>DATNEC010000247.1:0-4733 GCA_035606815.1 Pirellulales bacterium | reverse complement strand
GGCCAGAAGCGCTGGATCACCAACGGCTCGCTGGCCCAAGCGCTGACCGTGATGGCCCGCACTCCGGTTCCCGGCGGCAAGGAAACCAAGATCACCGCCTTCATGGTCACGCCCGACATGCCGGGTTTCGAAATCGTCGAGGCGCGGATGCCGAAGTGCGGCGTGCGCGGCACGGCCACTTCGCGGCTGGCCTTCAAGGACATGTACGTGCCGAAGGAAAACATCTTGGGGCAGCTCGGCAAGGGCCTGCGCGTCGCGCTCACGGTGCTCGACTTCGGCCGCACGACGTTCGGCGCCAGTTGCACCGGCGCGGCCAAATTCTGTCTCGAACGGGCCGCCAAGCACGCCGCCACGCGCGTGCAATTCGGCGAGACGATCGGCTCGTTCGAGCTGGTCAAGGAAAAGCTGGCCTACATGCAGGCCGGCGTGTTCGCGATGGAGTCGGCCACGTATCAAACGGCCGCGCTGATCGACTCGGGCGCCGAAGATTACATGCTCGAAACGGCGATGCTGAAAGTTTTCGGGACCGACGTGCTGTGGCGGATCGTCAACGACACGATCCAGATTTTCGGCGGCAAGGCCTATTTCACCGACGAGCCTTACGAGCGGATGATGCGCGACGCCCGGATCAACATGATCGGCGAAGGCGCCAACGACGTGCTGCGCGCGTTCGTGGCGCTGGTGGGGATGCGCGACGTGGGGTTGGAACTGAAAGGCGTGCTCGACGCGGTCAAGAACCCGCTGGCCAATCTCGGCAAGCTCGGCGGCTTCGCCGGCCGGCGCATCACGTCGATGTTCGGGCCGCCCGAGTTGGCGGTCCGCAGCAGCGTGCTGGAGGCCGACGCCGACCGGCTGGCCCGGCTGGTCGGCTCGTTCGGCTCGAACGTCGAGAAGCTGTTGCGTCGCTACCAGGAATCGATTCTCGAGCGCCAGTACCAACTCGGCCGCGTGGCCGACGCGGTGATCGAACTTTACGTTTCCAGTTGCGTCCTCAACCGGCTCGACGCCATGCTGCGCGACAGCCACGTCGCCGCCGCCGATCTGACGCGCAACTTGCAAATCGGCCGTTACTATCTGCAGACCGCCGGCCGCCGCATCCGCCGCGCATTGGCCGACCTGTGGGACAACGACGACGAAGAGACGACGCGCGTGGCGAATTTGGCGCTGTGAGCGCGACTTCGCGGCGCCGGCGTTGCATTCTGGATAGGGAATCTACGGCGGACTGGCATCCGCGGCGACTGGCTTGAAAGGATAGTCGGGCATCGGCAGCGGAGAGTGAAAATATGTTCCGGTCGGCGGCCAGGCTTCAAGTCGCGGAAACTCGGCTTCTTTCCGGCCGTTGCGGGAAATAGCGACTGCGAACCGCGTGGAGCGCGATACGGCGTAGCTCCACTCAAGTCCCGCAGCCGTTTTGCGCGCCTCGAGCAGCAGCAGCGCTTCGGGACTGGTGGTGAGCACATAGGCGAACATCGCGCCATCGATCACCCCCTCCCCGGGAACCTCGTAACGATAGAGCGGCGAGGTCAACAGGCGCAACTGCCAGTCGGTCGGATCTTTGATGCCCCAGTGGTCGATGACCTCGAACTGCCGCGCAAGGTCTCGCATCTGCCGCAGTCGGGTCCGCGGTTCGGCGGCGGGCGACGGCGCGTTTTCCAACGCGGCGAACGTCACTCCGGGGTCGCGCGGGGTCCAGAACTTTCCCTGGTTCTGCGTCGACATTTCCACGGGCCGCGTCGCGAGCGAAACGTAGGTTCGGCCCCACGAGCCGCGCTGCGTGTTGTAATAGCTCTTCAGCAGGACGGCCGGCCGGCCCCGATCCGTCCAGAGGAACGTAAAGCCGTCGACGATGCCGCTGACCGGGTTGTCGAAGCGGCTCAAGGGTTCCTCGGCGAGTTCGAGCGGGCGCTCGGGCTGCTCCGGAAAGACAAGCCGCGATTCTTGCAGGCGGGCCCGGAAGAAACGCAGCTTCTCGCCGCGATTGCTCTGCGAAGTCGGATCCTCGGCCTGTCCAGGCGGGGCCGCCGGGCGGGCGGATTTGCCCGTAGGTAGAGCGTCGGGTGCGGCGCCCTCGGCGGCGAGGGCGCGCGCCACAACGAGAACAACGACGACCATCCGCCCTCGCTTCCAGCGCTGCATATAAATCTCCCATTGAGGACGCCGCCAAAGCGGCTCGGCGAAATCGTCGCGCCCGCCGCCATTCCGCGCTACTCCCTACTCTCTGCTCCCTCTCCTCCATTCGCTGATTTTTCGTCGGCGGCCGGAGCAGGCGCTTCAAGCGGAACGGCCAGCGCGATGCCGCGGCAGACGGCCCCGTCGCCGGCGCGAGGCGCGGGCCTGTCGCGCCCGGGGCGCATGCGACCGCCCATCTCGACAGGTAGGTAGTCGGCTTGCACTTCGGTTCCCCGCCCGTCGCCGTCGTCGTCGAGCAAGGCGTGTTCGGTCGCCAACAGCTCGCCGGCGGCGTACTCTTGGGCCGTGTCTCGGGCGGCGCCAAGGTAGGCGTCGAACATTGTGGCCCGCCCGTCGCCGTCGATGTCGAACTCGGCGAGCGCGGGCGGTTCGGCGAGCAGCTTGACCAGCTTGTGCGGGAAGATCGTTTCATTGACTTCGAAATCGGCTTCGGTGGCCGCGATCACCGCTCGACCCCGCGCCGCGAGCGGCTTGATGAAATACCCGCTGGCCGGCGTGGTGATGAAAAACGCCTGCTCGCGGCAGCGAACCGGCTCGAACGTCTTGCCGAACTCAAGCTGATTCACGTCGGGCCCCGGCAAATTCAGCCAGCTATGGCGGCCGTCGAAATGGGCGTGGCCGAACACGAACACCCACAGCGCATCGCCGGGTTGAAGCGCGCGTTCCAATTCGGCGGCCGTCTCGGTCAGCCGCTCGCGCGTGGCCGGCCCGCGGCTGGCCTTGAGCGCCGGCCCGTCCTTCTCGTTCGTCTCGACGCCGAACAGCACCGTGACGTGCTCCGCCGCAAAGCCCTGCCGCGTGGTCAACGCCGAATAGAGGCTTTCGATCGTTTCCGCGAACAGCTTGCGATGGTCGGCGTCGCCTGGCAGGCCGCAAAGAATCACCGCGCGGCGGAGTTGCGCGGGATTAGCGCCGGGCGGTTGGGCGGCGAGATGGTCTTCCGCATTCTCTGCCGGTCGCGCCGCCGGCGTCTCGCCTGCCGGCTCTTGGGCGAACGAGGGGCGAAGGCAACACGCGGCGGTGAAGACAACCAGCGCGATCTTTCGGTGATTCATTGGAACCTTCTATCTTCAAGCGTTGGCTCGACGGCGCGATCCAGCTCGGCGCTTCCCGGCATTCAAGGCGCTCATTTCGCGTCGTTCCCCGCGATGTCTTGGAGTTCGCCCGGAGTAGCCGGCTGCGTGGCAATGGTGTAAGGGCCGTTGGCACGGGCCGCCGAGAACTCGACGAGAGGCCGCGCCCAGACCTCGGCGCCGTCGAGCGTGACGCGCATCCCGGCGATCGAGTTGCGCGCGAAAGCGTACTGCCAGACGGCCGGCTTGTCGGCCTCCTGCTTCGCTTCGATCGTCAAAATGATTTCAGGGTTCGTACCGAGACAAAACAGGAACACGGCGCCGTCGAGTTGGCCTGCGCCTGGATCGGCATATCGCAAGACGGGCTGAGGCAAGAGTCTCAGTTCGGAATGTGTCGGCAAGAACTCGACCGCCTTGAAGCGGCGCGCCAACTCGCGCATTTGCCGCAGCCTGGCCGCGTCGGAATCGCCCGGTGCGGGCGCGTCGCGAAACGCATGCGGTTCCCAGCCGGGAACGAGCGCCGACCACTTGGCGAAGTCAGGGCCGAAATCCGCGCCGACCTCGCTCTCGGAAAGCGACGCGAACTCATAGAGCCAGCGGGGCGGCTGCAAGCTCGACATCACCGACAGCGTGACCAGCGCCGCCGGCCGCCCTTTTTCGGGCCAGGCCCAGAGCGTGCCGTCGGGATAGTCGCGAGTGTGATCGACCAAGCGAAATAACGGCTCCTGTTTCGCGTCGAGGCGCTTTCGCTCGTCCCCCGCCTGCACCCAAAGCTTGATGCCGGCGGCCCGTTCGCGCATTCGCTTCAGCCTCGCTTTGATTTCGGGCTTTTCATCCGCATTGTCGGCCTGTGCGTTTTTCGCGTCCGCCGGCTGTTGAGCCGCAATGGGCCGCAAGCCCGCCATCAGAAGGGCGCCCATAAAGCCGGCAAAAAACACGATCGAGAAGTCAAGGGGGCGCATCGCGCCCGGCGGCGTTCGTCGGTGCATGATTCTATCCTCCGAATCGCTCTGTCGGTCGTTCATGGGGCAACCTGCGCAGGTCGCCGATCAAGGCTTTGCGATTCTCCAAGGCGGCCTGGGCAGGCCGCCCAATACTTTGTCGCCACATGGGTTGCCTGTCGAGGCGCTAAGGAACATCCTTCTCCGGTAAAAGCTCCGGCGGAATCGGCGAACCGAAGCCGAAATCGGGCTTTCGCGGGTCGTGCGTATCGGGGTAGCGCTCGGCCTGCCAGACGACCTTGCCGCGATGCCGACCCTCCAACTCGCCCGACGTGCGCCGCACGAAGGCGTATTGCCATTTGGCAACGTCGCCTTGATTGACCGCCTCGATCAAGAGCAGCGATTCGGGGTCGGTGCCCATCACAAAGGCGAATACGGCGCCGTCGACGAGCGGGCCGTCTTTGGGTTCGTAACGGTAAAGCGGCCGGGGCAACAAACGCAACTCCTCGCGGTCCGTGGAGTCGGCCTT
>DATNEC010000243.1:0-6608 GCA_035606815.1 Pirellulales bacterium | reverse complement strand
CTGCGGCACGAGAATCGCCCCTAGCGCGGCGCCACTTTGCAGGATGCTGTTGCCCAGCGTGCGGTCTTCTTTCGACAAGAGCCGTTGCGAGGTCACCAGCGCGCAGGGCCATTGACCGGCCTCGAAAAAACCGAGCAAGATGCGGCAAGCCGCCAGTTGTCCGTAGCTCGTCGTCCAGCCCGTAGCCATGCCCGCGGCCGACCAGCCCAGCAGCACGGCCGGATACATCCAGCGGACGCTGACGCGATCGGCCGCGAAACCCATCATCAGCCCGCCGACGGCGAACGCCAGCCCAAAGCCCCACTCCAGCTCGCCGTACTGCTGGTTGTTCAGAGCGAATTCCGCTTTGATCTGCGAGGCCGTGAGGTTCAGCGTCAGCCGGTCCATGTAGTTGAGCATGGTCGCCAGCAGCAGAATGCCGCAGACGTACCACTTCCATCGCGGCGAACGCGGCGCGAGCAAGTCGCCGGTCGGCCCCGCGCTCATCCGTTCCATCCGCGACCGTCCCAGGCCAACACGCGCTGGAGCAGCCGCACCACGTCGTCCGAGAACACGCGGAACAAGATCTCGCCTTTTTCGGCCGTGGCGGACCGCGGATCGCCGATGTGGCCCGGCTCGGTGCGGTCCTTGGTGATCCAACCGCGCCAGGCCGGCTCGAAGCCGAAGCCGAACTCGACCGGCTCGGTCTTCGACAGGTCGCCGACCAGATGCGGGGCGATCCGCAGAACCATCGACGTCTCCCATTCGCAAGCGTGGCCCATCTGCCGCTGCTGGATCGACGGATCGACCTCGTAGGGCTTGCCGCCCAGGCCCCAATAGGTCGCCGAGAGCAGCAACAGGTCGCTGCGCTGGCGATGCCGCTGGCGCAGTTCGAACACGGCCTGCTGGCCCGGCACGATGTTGCCGCCGTGCCCGTTGACGAACACCAGCCGCTTGAAACCGTATTGGATGAAGTTCTCCATCAGGTTTTCGAGCAGGTCGAGATACATCCGCGGCGCGGCCGAGAGCGTGCCGGGGAAATCGAGATGGTGGTCCGAGTTGCCCAGCCACATCAAGGGGGCGAACAACACATTATCGGCCAGCCGTTCGCTGGCGCGGCGGATGACTTCGCCCAGCAGCAGGCTATCGGTGAACAGCGGCATGTGCCGGCCGTGCTGTTCGAGGGCGGCGATGGGAAACACGACGGGCGTGTCCTTGGACAGGGACGCGATCCCCGGCCAATTCATTTCGAAAAGCTGCATGGGTAGAGGTCGGCGGTAGGCGACGAAGAGGAATGGGGCTAAGGAGCCTTCAACTCGTGGTAGGCGATTTCGCACTGCGGCAGCGCGATCCGCAATCGGTCGATGCCGCCCGGAGTGACGCCGGCGCCCATTGGGTTATAACTTGCCGACTCGTTGATCTCCAGTCTTTCGAGTCGTTCGAGCCGTGCCAACCGCTTCAAGCCGGAGTCGGTCACCCGGGTGAAGAGCAGCGTCAGGTGCTTCAATTGGGGAAAATCGGCGAGCGCCGCCAGCGAGTCGTCCGCGATCGGAGAGATCGTCACGCTTAGCGATTGCAAACGCGGCAGCGATTGCAGCCGTGCGAAGGCGGTCCCATTCACCTTGGTTTGAAACAAGGCCAGATGTTCGAGATGCTCCAACTCGTCGAGCTCGGCAAGCTGCGCGTCGGTCAACTCGGTTCCGGACAATTTCAGCGACTTGAGGGCCGGCAGCTTCTTGAGCGAAGCCAACAAGGACTCGCCGATCGGCCCCTGCAGAGCGAGATCGAGCGATTCGAGGCGGCGCAATCGGACGAGTTGATCGAGACCGGCCGACGTAATGCGACCTTGCCAGATTTGCAGCCGTTCGAGTTGGTCGAGGCGGGCCAGGTGGGCCAAGCCGGCGTCGCTGACATGAGGACAGGAAAGTTCCAGATCCTTCAATTGGGTCATCCGGGCCAGGCTTGCCAGGCCGGCGTCGCTAATGTGCTCGCCGCAGATGCGCAACTTCACCAGCCCGGGCAAATTGCTCACCAAGCGCAGTTCGTCGTCGTCCGGACTAGAGCCCAGCGGACCGACCGCGCCGGCTGGCTCATCGCCGCGGAGTTCGTCGCGGAATTCCAATCGCTTCAGATGGGTCAACTCCGCGAGCGCCTCGAGCCGGGCGGCATCGTCGGGGGTCGAGTTGAGCAGCGTGACCGAGACGATCTTGTCGAGCGGCTTGAGCCGTCCGCCCGGCAGGTAGGGCAGCCGCCGCCAAATCCAGTCGGGCAGCGATCGATCGACGCCGAAGCCCTGCTCCAGTGCGGCGAGTCGATCGAGGGCCGCGTGTTGCCGGCGGTAATCATGAAATGCCCAGCCGCAGACGCCGCCCAGCAGCAGCACGAACATCAACAACTCGGCCAAGCTGAATTGCAGCACGTGGCGCCAGCGCCGCCGCCTTCGCTCGACCGTCGCGGTCGCGCCGGCTAGCAAGGCCAAGGCGAGCGCCGCGTCGAACGCCAAAGCGCCGTACCCGATCCGTGCCGGCGGAAGCGGGCCGCCCGGCGCCGCCAAAGCCGCGGCCGCCGGCCGGCTGAAGCAGGCGACCGGCCAGCCGTAGCGCAGCACCCGTCGCTCCAGCGGATCGACGCCCACGAAGCTCGACAGGTTGAGCGAGACGAGCGCCGCCGCACAAATCGCCAACACGGCGACGCTCGAACCATGCAGGCGATGCCAGGGCCGGGCGAACGGCGAGTTCATGTGCCGTCGACCTTTTCGTTTTGCGCGAGCAACAACCGTTCGGCGCGGAATTGCACTTCGGCGTCGCTCGACTTCAATGCTTCTTTCAAGGCGGGCACGGCCAATCGCCCGAGTTCGCCCAGCCGCTTTTCGGCCGTCTCGCGCTCGGCGTAGTCGGCCGCGCCAAGATTCGCGATCAGCCTTTGCACGTCGTCCTTGATCTTGGGATCGATGTTGCGCAGCACCAGCACGGCGGTGCGGACCGTTTTGATCGCGGCCGGGTAAGTCACCAGCGGCAGCCGCTCCTCGACCGCATCGCCCGGCAGGCGGCAGACCACGATCATCTCCTTGGCTCCGAAGATCGCCGGCGCCGCCCGCTCCATGAACAACTCGACCTCGGCCTTGGTCAAGCCTTGCTGTGTGAGACTATCGGCCAGCGATTGCCGGGCCTCGCTCAACTCGGCGGCGCCGTCGGCCAGGGGCGCCGACATTTCGACGTCGACCGATGGCCCGGCACGGGCTTCAATGGCGGCCTGCTTCGCGGCGGCAGTTTCCTTCACGGCAGGCGGCGGGTTGGGCGTCGAGGGCGTCGCAGCGGCGGGCGCGCCGGCATTTGCCGCGGCTGCCGGCGCAGCGGCCTGTGGCGCAGCGGCCGGTTTCGTCTCTGCCGGCTTCTCTTCGGTCTTCTTCTCTTCGGATGGCTCCGCTTTCGGCGTTTCCTTGACCGGTTTCTTCTCTTCGGGTTGCTTGGCCTCAGGCGGGGCGCCTTCGGGCTTCGTTTCCGCGGGTTTCTTTTCGTCCGGCTTCGATTCCGTCGGTTTCGATTCGGTCGGCTTCTGGGCGCTCACCGCTTTCGCCGGCAGCAAGGCGAGGCGGCCGATCCGCCGGCCGCCGGCTTCGGGCGCCACGATAAGCACGTCGGCCAGCGGCGTCTTCGAATAATTCGTGACTTGATAATGGTCCGCTCCTCCCGAGATTTGCAGCGGCTGGTCGAGCTTGAATTCGGCGTCGTAGATGATGAAGCGTTCCATGCGGGCGCCGAGTTGCACATACAGCGCATCGAGCTGCCGCGCGGCCGTGAACCAGTGCTTGGCGTCGACCGTGGCCACGCGCCCCTCCTTGTCGGCTTCGGCCGAGGTATTCACGTCGATCCAGCGCAAGCGGCCGCTCTTCGATTCGCCGGCGGGCCAATGGGCCACGAACCGGCCCGACTGCACGCGGAGATCGATCTCCAGGTTTTTCACCCCTTGGCCGTGGAACGTCATCAAGCTGAACGGGGCGACTTTGCCCTCGGCCCCGGCGCGGCTGCGGTCGGTATCGACCATGCCCGGCATCACGCTGGGGTAGTGCTGCAATTGGTTGGCCTGGTCCAGCGTCGGATCGAAGCCCCACAGCGAGATCTCGTGAATCTTGAAGTCGGCTTCTTCCTCCGCCGCTTGCGATGCCGCCGCTGCCAGCGCGGCAATCGCCACGACGCCGCAAACCAGCCCGCACGCCCGCACGCCGAACCATCGCCATCGGTTATTCATCGCTCGTTCCAATTGGTGTCGTCGTGTCATTCAGCGCGTATGCGAACATTTTTGAAAAGGGATGTGGGGATCAGCAGGAGATATGGAGATGATAATCCTCTTTATTCTCTCTGTGTTCTCCGTGTCTCTGTGGTTCAATCGTCGGCGCGACCAACGGGCTGCTGCCGCCCTACTTCTTCTCATCGCATTTTTTTGTCATCGCTGTTCTTGTCGGCGCGAAACGCGCGAGGCTCGGCCCAGATCACACGGTCGCCGGTGTCTTCGGCCTCGCCAAAGTCGACCACCAGCGCCAACTCTTTCACGCCGGCGACAGGCACGTCGATCGCGAGCGGTTCGCCGGAGCTGCGCAGGTCGGGCTCGGCGAGCAACTCGCGCCCGTCGCCCAACACGCGAACCACGACCCGCCCGCGGCCGGCGGCGCTTTCGTCGAAGCCGACCAGGGCCTTGAACGAAGCGTACTGTCCGTCGATGCCGTAAATCAGCACCGAGCGCGAATGCACGGCCAGGCCCTTGGCGTAGGGCTTGCCTTTCAGTTTCAACGGGCCGCCGTCGAGGGCCTGGTCGCGGCGATAAGGAAACAAGCGGCCGAAGTAGGGAACTTCTTCGACCGAGACCGGCTCCAGGTCGGAAAGGAAGGTGACCTTGCCGTTGCGGAACTCGATCTTCTCGACCGCCTCGCGCGGCAGGCTCAGCCGCGCGCCCCACGCCGTTTCCAGGCCCAACGCCTTGTCTTCGATCGATGACCAGACGCCCGTCAACCGATCGCCGCTCGTCAGGTGCAGCAATTGATATGGACTGGCGCCCGCGCGGCGCTTGGGTTGGGCCGCGAACACCAAGCCAGCCACGCGCGCTTGGCTGATCGTCCGCTCCTCGCCCTCGTAGGCGAATCCCAGCTTGCCGTCAGTCACGCCGTGCGCCGTCCCGACGATCAGCGAGACGCCCTGCTCGCGGCCCAGCACGACGGCCGTATCTTCGGCCGCCGGGTCGGCCAGCCGGGCGTCGAACTTCGACTGGGCTTCGGCGGCGTTGACCGCCGGAAAGCGAATCCCGCGGACTTCGACCAGCGGAATCTTGATCTCGTCCGTCCAACTCGTGCGCAGCGAGATCGACTCGTCGCCGAGCGACAGCATTTCGCCGCGCACCTGGCTCTTGTCGCGGCCGTAGACGATCGCCGTGGGCGGGCCCGCCGGCGCGGCGTCGGTCGCGGCCGGCTGAGCGCCGACTTTGAGCTGATGGTCGGTGTGCGTGGCCGCCTTGATTTCGACCTTGGCTGTCTGGCCGTCCTCGTAGACCACGTTGATGGCGTATCGCTGGTCGAAGCCGTCCAACTCGTTTGGCTCGAAATACAAGTCGGCCGCCTGCGAATCTTGAACCCGTTCGAGCACCAGCCGCCAGGAGGGCGACTTCGACGGATCGAGCCGCCACAGCCCGCGGCGCTTCGGGTGCTGGAAGATCAGGTTGATCTGCTTGATCGGCTGGCCGGATCGCAGGCCGGCGAGACGGATGTGAATATCCTGGATTCCGTTGGCCTTGGCCGCGGCGCCGCCGACCTGGGCCACGTCGCGGTTATCCTGGCCGATCCAAACCGCCGACAGCACGGCGGCGTTGCCCAGGTAGACGGCCGCGATCTCATCCATCGCCATGCGCCGCGGCGGTTCGGCGCCGATGACCAGTTCGCCCGCTTCGATGGCCGTCGGCGGCGCGTCGATTCGCTCGTCGTAGATCGTCACCACCGCCGGACCCGCCGGGACGGCGGGCGCGGCCTTGGCTGGCTCGGCGGCCGGCTTCGCGGCAGGGGTCGCGGGAGCCGTCGCCGCCGGGGCGGTCGTTGCGGGAGCGGCAGGCGCCGCCACGGGGGCGGGCGCCGTGGCGGCGGGAGGCGCCGCCGGCTTTTCGTCTTCGGCCGCGCCGGCTACGCCGAGCATGAAGCACGAAACGAGACCCGCCGCCCATCTGCTCCCTCTCCCTCTGGAAGAGGGCCGGGTTGAGGGTGCATCGCATTCGACGGCGCCGTATCGGCCGTTCAGCGAACCCAAGAGCTTCTCCACGCATGCCCTCACCCTAACCCTCTCCCAAAGGGAGAGGGGATGTCGGACCGCTCGCATGACCATCGGTTTCGCCTCGCTTAGTTGGCCCCATCCCCGGGCTGCTTGGTTTTCGCCGGCTGCTTGGTTTTCTTGGCCGGCGGCAGATCGTCCTTCATTTCCGGTTCTTCGTCCGCCGAAACGGCCGGCTTTTCTTCAGCCAGCCGTTTGTAATATCGCTCTAAAATCTTCTGGTAGTGGGCCGGAAAGCCCTCGGTCAGCGATTGCACGATCTTGTCGCGCTGGTGCGGCGGCAGTTCGCCCCATTGCTTGCCGTTCTTGCGGGCGGCGTGCAGA
>DATNEC010000236.1:0-5870 GCA_035606815.1 Pirellulales bacterium | reverse complement strand
ATGCGGCAGCAACTGCGCGTGTTGGCGACGTATGCCGACGGACGCATTCGCGACGTGACGGCCGAGGCCTTCGTCGAAAGCAGCTTGAGCGAGAAAGTCGAGGTCGACAAGCAGGGCCTGGCGACCGCCGTGCGGCGCGGCGAAGCGGCCATGCTGGCCCGCTACGAAGGGGCCTACGCCGCGACCACCGTCGTGGTGATGGGCGATCGTAGCGGCTACGAGTGGCGCGGCGCGCCCGAAAACAACCACCTCGACTCGTTGGTCTACAACAAGCTGAAGAAGGTCAAGATTCTGCCCAGCGAGCTGACGGGCGACGCCGAATTTTTGCGCCGCGTGTATCTCGACCTGGTCGGTCTGTCGCCATCGCCCGACGAGGTCCGCGCGTTTCTGGCCGACGCTCGCGATACGAAACTGAAGCGCGATGAACTGATCGACCGGCTGGTGGGCAGCCCCGGCTTCATCGAGCACTGGACCAACAAGTGGGCCGATTTGCTGCAAGTCAACCGCAAGTTCCTGGGCGAAGAGGGAACCTGGGCCTTCCGCAACTGGATTCAACAGGCGGTGGCCAGCAACATGCCTTACGACCAGTTCGTCTACACCGTGCTGACCGCCAGCGGTTCGACCTTGAACAATCCCCCGGCGTCGTACTACAAGGTGCTGCGCGATCCGGGCGATACGATGGAGAACACCACCCAGTTGTTCCTGGCCGTGCGCTTCAATTGTAACAAGTGCCACGATCATCCGTTCGAGCGCTGGACCCAGGACCAGTACTACAACCTGGCGGCCTACTTTGCCCAAGTCGGCCGCAAGCCGGCCCCCGAGTTCGCCGGGCGCAACATCGGCGGGACCGCGGTCGAACGGCCGCTGCCGCTGGTCGAAGTCGTCTACGATCAGCCGGGCGGCGAAGTCAACCACGTTCGCACAGGGCAAGTGGCGCCGCCGAAGTTCCCCTACGAACACGCCGGCCAGGTTCCGGCCGAAGCCTCGCGTCGCGAACAATTGGCCCGCTGGATCGCCTCGAAGGACAATCCCTATTTCGCCAAGAGCTACGTCAACCGGGTGTGGGGATATTTGCTCGGGGCGGGCATCATCGAACCTTTGGACGACATTCGGGCCGGCAACCCGCCGACCAATCCCGAGTTGCTCGATCGCCTGACGCAAGACTTCATCAGCAGCGGTTTCGACGTGCAGAACCTGTTCCGCACGATCTGCAAGTCGCGCGTCTATCAGCACTCGCTGACGACGAACGAGTGGAACCACGACGACGAAATCAACTATTCGCACGCCATTGCCCGCCGCTTGCCGGCGGAAACGCTGTACGACGCGGTGCATCGCGTGACGGGCACCGAGAATCGCTTGCCTGGCGTGCCGGCCAGCTTTTTGGCCGCCCAATTGCCCGACAGCGAAGTGCAATTGGCCGACGGGTTCTTGAACTTGTTCGGCAAACCGCCGCGCGAGAGCGCCTGCGAGTGCGAGCGGTCGACCGGCGTGATGTTGGGCCAGGCTTTGAATCTAGTGAACGGACCGACGATCGCCGAAGCGATTTCGAATCCGGCGAACAATATCGCCAAGCTCGTCGCGGCGGAAAAGGACGACCGCAAGGTAATCGAGCAGATATTCCTGTCGGTGCTCTGCCGGCCGCCGAGCGAGGGCGAAGTCGCCGCCTCGCTCGAAGCCATCAAGGCCGAGCAGGACGAACAGCAAAAGCACGTCGCGGCGCTAGCCGCCTACGAACGAGAGCAGTTGCCGGCGAAGCAAACCGAGTGGGAGCAAAACCAATCGCCCGCCGTTTGGCAGCCGCTCGAACCGACTTCGCTCTCCTCGAGCGGCGGCGCCACGTTGACCAAGCAAGCCGACGGTTCGGTGCTTGTCACGGGGACGAACCCGATGGCCGACGCATATACGTTCGCGGCCAAGACCGACCTGGCCGGCATCACCGGGGTGCGGATCGAAGCGCTGCCCGACGACAGTTTGCCGGCGAAGGGGCCGGGCCGCGCGCCCAACGGCAACTTCGTGCTGAACGAACTCCGCCTGACGGCGGCGCCGGCCGCCGACGCCGCGCAGGCCAAGCCCGTCGCACTTGCGAACGCCGTTTCCGACTTTGCCCAGGAGGGCTTCCCCGCGTCGTTGGCGACCGACGGCAACGCGGCAGGCTCCAGCGGCTGGGCCGTGTCGCCGAAGTTCGGCGAGCCGCACGTGGCAGCCTTCGAAACGGCCCAAGACGTAGGCGCGGCCGGCGGCACGCTATTGACGATCACGCTCGATCAGCAATTCGGCGGCCAGCACACGATCGGCCGGTTCCGAATTTCCGTGACGACCTCGAAACGCCCGTTGCGGCTCGAAGGTCCGCCAGCGCCGATCGCCGCCCTTTTGGCCGTGGCGCCCGACGCGCGCACGGCCGAGCAAAAGGCGGAGTTGACCAAGCACTTCCGCGCGCTCGATCCGGAGTTGGCCCGGCTCACGGCCCTGGCGACCGAATCCGGAAAGCAGCCCGATGCTTATCGTTTGCTCGGCGCTCAGGATCTGGCTTGGGCCTTGCTGAACAGCCCGGCGTTTTTGTTCAACCGGTAGCGGCCCGGGATAGACATCGTCTGGACGAACCACGGATTTCACGGATCGGAATTCGTGTCGGCTGAGGACGTTGCGAGAGCGGCTTGGTAAAATTCTCGCCCGTCGAACATCCGCAACCTTCTTTTCGGAGCGCCGGCCGTGACGACTGCAAGCCATGCGGAAACCATGCTGAAGCCGGGCGCACTGGCCGGCCGAACGATCGTCATCACGGGCGGCGGCACGGGACTCGGTCGTTCGATGGGCCGCTGTCTGCTGTCGCTCGGCGCCAAGTTGGTGATCTGCGGACGCCGGGCCGAAGTGCTGGAGCAAACGGCGAACGAGTTGCAGCAAGAGACCGGCGGCGAGGTCTTCGCCCAGCCGTGCGACGTGCGCAAGACCGATCAGGTCGACGCCCTGGCGGCCGCCGCGAAAGATCGATTCGGCCAGATCCACGGCCTGGTCAACAATGCGGCCGGCAATTTCATCTGTCCGACCGAACGGCTGAGCTACAACGCCTTTCAGACCGTGGTCGATATCGTGCTCGGCGGCACGACGCACTGCACGCTGGCCTTCGGCAAGCAATGGATCGCCGACCAAACGCCCGGCGTGATTCTGAACATCGCGGCCACGTACGCTTCGACCGGCTCGGGCTACGTCGTGCCTTCGGCGGTGGCCAAGGCGGGAGTGCTGGCGCTCACGCGGTCGCTGGCTTCGGAATGGGGCAAATACCGCATCCGTTTGAACGCGATCGCCCCGGGGCCGTTCCCCACCGAAGGCGCCTGGTCGCGGCTGATGCCCGCCGCACTCAAGGAAATCGCCAATCCGGCCGCTCGCATTCCGGTCGGCCGCGTCGGCGAGCACCAGGAGTTGGCCAACCTGGCGGCCTACTTGCTCTCGGATTACAGCGCCTACATGACCGGCGCCTGCGTGACGATCGACGGCGGCGAGTCGGTCCGCGGGGCCGGCGAGTTCAACTATCTCGATGCCGTTACAAGCGAGCAATGGGACCAACTGCAAGCGATGATGAAGCCCAGGAAGCCCGTTTAGCCTTAACCACAGATCAAACGCGGATCATCCCTGTTCGATCCATGTTTCATCCGTGGCTAACGCCCTAACTCGTTCTAACTCCCTGAGACAATCGCTCCGGCCTGCGCCAGGCCGCGCTCACATCTTCAGCGCGTCGTTGATCGTCCCGAGATAGAACGAAGCCAACCGGAAGATCAACACGATGATGAGGATCGCCACGAGGCCCCAGACCGCGAAGCCGGCCAGCACGGTCAGCGCCGCCAGGGCGCGCTGCGCCTGGTCTTGATATTGGCCGGAGAGAATCGCCATCGTTTCGGGCAGCCTTCCGCTGCGCTCGCCGACTTCAAGGCTGTCGAGAAAATCGCGGGGAAAGGCCCGCGTTTCGGCGAAGGCCTCGCTGATTTCCTCTCCCGAACGGACCGCCGTCAGCACCTCATTGATATGGTCGGTGTAGCGGGCGTTGCGCGTGCTGCGCAGGCACAGCGGCAGGGCCGGCAAGAGGTCCATGCCGGCCTCGAATGTCAGGTGCATCGTCCAGGCGAGTTGGGCCAGCGAGAGCGTTTGCAACTGCGACCCTAAGCCGGGGATTTGGAGCAACATCTTTTGCACCGGCCGCGTCCAAGCCAGGCCGCGGCGGACCGCCTGGATGATCGCAAAGATCACTGCGGCGACGGCGAAGATGATCAGGAAATAGATCATCACCCCTTCGCCGCCGACCAGCCCGAAGCCGAGCACGTCGACCGGCTTGCCGTCCGTGCCCGCGATGAATCCCATCACGTAGATCAGCAGTCCGATGACCATCACGGCGGCGGTCAGTTGCAGCATCGGCCAGGCGATGGCGGCCATGAAGATGCGCTGCAGCTTGAGTTGATGCTCGTAGTGCTCGGCGAGCCGCTTGAGGACTTCGGCCAGTTTGCCGGTCTGTTCGCCGACGGCGACCAGTTCGTGAAACAAGCCGGGAAAGTATTTGCCGGTTCCGGCCAGGGCGTCGCTGAGCGTTTGGCCGCGATTGATCCCCTCGGCGACATGTTCCAAGTTTCCGCGCAAGGCCGGCGAAAGGCGGCTGCCGGCCTCGCGCGCCCAGACGCGGCGCACCTCCAGGCCCGCCTCAAGCCCCGTCGCCAAGCGGCGGCAGAGCTGCGCCAGTTCCTTCTGTCCGATTCTCGCCGAGAAGAACATACTTAATGGTATAGCCGGTTTCAGGGGCGGAAGCGAGGCTTGGCCATCCCGCACCGCGGCCACGACGCGGAGGGACTCCTCGCCGGCCGCCTTCGCAGGTTGAACGAATGCTGGTAGAGGCGTAAACTCGCAAGCGCCGCCGGGGCGGAAATGGGGCGGCCGAACTGACTCGACAGCACGCATTCGACAGCACTAACTCGATAGCCCTACAACCCCAGAGGTCAAGAGCCATGCCACGAATTCACTCAGCTTGCTCTCTTTGTTTCGGGCTTCCCGCCGCATTGTTGCTTGTGTTCGCTTCGCTTCAAGCCGCCGAGCCGGCGCCTAAGACCCCCGCCGCGGCCGATGCCGACCGGGCCGCGCTCGAAAAGGAATTCGAGGAAAGCATGTCGGGCGCGACGCTCGCCGGCTACTTCACGACCAACGGCAAGGAAGACAAGGGGCTTAAGGAAGAAAAGTACCATCTGAAGACGGTCAAGAAGCTCAAGGGCGATCATTGGCTGTTCGAGTACCAGTATGGGGCGGAGGGCAAGGCGATTCCGCTGGCGCTGGAAATCAAGTGGGCTGGAGACACTCCGGTCATCACGCTGACCGATATGAAGATTCCCGGCGTCGGCACATTCACGGCCCGCGTGCTGTTTTATCGCGGCGAGTATGCCGGCACGTGGAGCGCCGGTGATCACGGCGGGCGACTATTCGGCAAGGTGGTGAAGGAGCCGGCGGAATAGCGGCAGCGGGCGCGGCGAGCCGGAGACGTAAGGACTCCGGTTTGGAGCGATCTGGCCAATGCGGCGTTGGCCGTCCGCGCATCGAGGTCATCGGGGGGCTTACGTCCTCTGCTCGACTTGTCGTTTCGACTTGTTAGTCGTTTTTCTCGAGTTGCTCCAGAACGAACTTTTCGATCCCCGCGGGGCGACGGCCCGGCGCGGCCGGTTCCCCCGCATTAGGGCGCGTCATCGGCTCGATGGAAACTCGGGCGCCCTTGCCGGCGAGCATGGCTTGCTCGCAGTCGAAATCGAAGAGCAGCGTCGCCGCCAAGTCGCCGTCGGAAAATCGCAAAGCATACCGCCATCGCGGCTGGCAGTCCGCCGGCGACGCCGACCAGAGATAGCTCT
>DATNEC010000234.1:0-4199 GCA_035606815.1 Pirellulales bacterium | reverse complement strand
CCGACAAGGGGAAGAAGCCTTCCTGGGCATACGTGTGAGCGCCATTAATCTTGAAGGCGCCGCCGGTGCTCTGCGAAATGGTGCCAGCAGAGGTTGACCCATCGCCCCAGTCGATCGTGGCCGTAAAGGGCCCCGCGTCCGTCGCGGTGAACGTGGCGACGGTCCCGGTGAACGCAAGCGTCTCAATGGGCGCGATCGTGGCGCCGACGGGAGTCACCGAGAGGAGCGAGCGGGCCTCCAGAATCTGAACTCTCGCGGCGCGCTTCTGCGTACGCCGACGCACGGCGCGATTGGTAAAACTGGAATTCAACCCTTTTCGCCAGTTCGGGAGAAACATGGTGACCTCCGTTTGCTTTCGTGCGCCAGAAGTTAGATACCGCCGGATCGCAGGAATTGGGCGGTTTGCGAGGACTAGAAAGAAAGCGCCGATTAGCGAGTTAGCATAACGGCCGGGGCCGGCTTAGCAAGGGTTTTTCTGCAATTTTTTCCCACGTTCCCCGCGCGACCGCGCCCCCATCTGCCAACTGGGGGGCATGGAAACGGCCGCCACGAGACGTTCGCAAAAAACTTGAGCGGCGAGCCAAAGATTCTCGATCCGCGGGCGAAGAGATCTCGTTGGCGGGCAATAGATGTCTACCCGCCGGAAACCAAGCACTTTGCGAGCCGCGGCCCGTCGCCGGGCCGGCTGCGAGAGAAGGAGGGTCGAGCGATGGTGAAAAAAGTGATCTTAGGGGGAGCGGGTGCGGGCATGTTGTGCCTGGTCTTGTTCGGCCGCGAAGCGGTCAGCTATGTCGGAACGACGGCCGGGTGGTTCAAGGATTCGGTCAAGAACAGCGTACCGGTCGAATTCGAGATCGATCGGGCAAGGCGGATGGTCAAAGACCTGGTGCCCGACATTCGCAAGAACATGCACGTCATCGCCCAGGAGGAGGTCGAAGTCGCACGACTCGACAAGCAAATCGCCTGCGCCGAGACCAGGCAGGAGAAGGACCGCGGCGACTTGACGCGGCTCAAGGCCGACCTATCGACCGGCAAGGACTTGTTTCAATATGCCGGGCGAAGCTACTCGGCCCAACAGGTCAAAATCGATCTGGCCAATCGCTTCGAACGCTTCAAGACCCACGACGCCACGCTGGCCAGCCTGAAGGAAATGCACCAGGCCCGTCAGCGCAGCCTCGAGGCGGCCCGCCAGAAGCTGGACGGCATGTTGGCCGCGAAGCGGCAATTGGAGGTCGACGTCGAACATCTCGAAGCCCGGCTGAAGATGGTCGAGGCCGCTCAGACCACGAGCGACTACAAGTTCGACGACAGCCAGCTCAGCCGCGCCAAGGAGCTTGTCAGCGACTTGCGCACCCGTCTCGACGTGGCCGAGAAGCTGGTCAACACCGAAGGCTACTTGCGCGACGAAATTCCGCTCACTGAATCGGCGCCGGAAAACATCGTCGAAGAAGTGACGGAATACCTGAACGGCAATCGCGCTGAGGTGGCCGAACTGGCGATCGAATCGCAACGCTAGTTCGCAGATTTTGGTTCTCCGCTCCCTCTCCCTTCGGGAGAGGGCCGGGGTGAGGGAAAACCTCAAGTACGTCGTGCAGCAGCTTCATGGACTGATTTGCCTCAAACATCGCTGTCACTACATAGCCCCCTGCCCCTCACCCTCACCCAAAGGGAGAGGGGATATAAGGTTTCTGCAATGCTCCAACCCTGGCGACTCAAACTCCGCGAAGCCGACGAAGCTTTCCTGGGCGGAAGGCTGGAAGAAGCCGGATCGCTGCTCTGCCAGGGCGAGTTGCGAGAGTTTCTCCCCGCCAAGCAACTGCTGGCCAAAGTGGCCGGACAGATGATCGAGCGGGCCGAACGTCGCGCGGCCGGCGGACAAAGCTCGGCCGGTTGGCGCGATCTGGAGGCGGCCAGGGCCTGGGGGGCCAATCCCGAAGCCGTAACCGCGCTACGGCAGGCGTTCATCGATCGCCGGCTGACGGAAGCCGAGGCCTATCTGGCGGCCGGCGAACCGGCCGCCGCCGTCTCGCGGCTCGACGACCTTGCCCGGCGCGGCGACGCGGGACGCCAGACGCGGTTGCTGCGAGACGCGGCCGCTCGGGTGCTGGCGGCGCAACGTCTGTGCCGCCGCGGCGAGTTCTCCCAAGCCGAAGAGAATTTGGCGGCCGCGGCGACGCTGGCCCAAAATATCCCGGCGCTGGACGACGCTCGCAAAGCGTGTAGGGTGAAAGCAGCCGAATGTCGCCGCCTGAACGAACGGTTGCATGAAGCCGTCGCGAGCGAGAATTGGACGCAGGCCCTGGCCGGCGCCGACGCCCTGTTGGAACTATGCCCCGAACACGAGCCGGCCCGCGATGCGCGCCGGCGGGCCTGGGCCGCCGTGGGAATGCGCTGCGGAGATTCGCTGCGGCAACGGCTGCCTCTGGCGCCGAAAGGCAAAGCAGCCGCCGGGCTGAATGGACACCTCATGGCCGATCGACTCCCGCCGAACAAACAGCCTCCGCCGGATGCCGTGGCGGCGCCAGGTTATCTCCTGTTGGATTCGCGATTCCTGCTTTGGGTCGATGGCGTCGGCGGCTATCTCGTCTGCCCAAGCGACGAGGTAGTGCTCGGCCAGCCCGTGTCGGGCAGCCAGGTCGATATTCCGATTCTGGGCGACATTTCGCGGCGCCATGCTCGCATTCGCCGCGACGGCGAAGGCTATCTTATCGATCCGCTGCGGAGCGTCAGCGTAGACGGGCGGCGGATCGAGCGGGCGACGACGCTCGTCGACGGCAACATGATCCAACTGGGCGAGAATATCCGGCTGCGCTTTCGGCGCCCTCACGCTCTGAGTCGCACGGCAAGGCTCGAATTCGTCAGCCACCATCGCACGCAGCCCTCGGCCGACGCGATACTGCTAGCGGCCGAGTCGTGCGTGCTAGGGCCTGGCGCCAACTGCCATATCGTGTGCCGCGACTGGCCGCACGACGTCGTTTTGTATCGCCAGGCAGATGGCTGGCACTGCCGGGCGCCCGGCCGTTTCGAGATCGATGGGGCGCCGACGACCGATCGCGGAGCAATCGGCGGCCGTTCGCGCATCGCGGCGGACGACTTTTCTCTAAGCCTGGAAACGATTTAGCAACCGTGTGGACAAATGCAACTCGCAGTCGCTAGTCTAGACGTAGGCAGGGATCCATCCATGAACCTCCGCGCCACGCAAGCCGAGCCCGAGCCGCAGCCGCGTTCGAGCCCGATGAAATTCACCTATGCCAGCGGCTCTCGCCCGCTCGAGGGTTACTGCATCAAGCGCGGCATCGGACGCGGCGGGTTTGGCGAGGTTTACTACGCCACCAGCGACGCCGGCAAGGAGGTCGCGCTCAAGCTGATCCGCCGCAATCTCGACATCGAGCTGCGCGGCGTGACGCAGTGCCTGAATCTCAAGCACCCCAACCTGGTCGCTTTGTTCGACATCAAGCAGGACGAGTTGGGAGATAGCTGGGTCGTCATGGAGTACGTGGCGGGCGATTGTTTGGAGAACGTCGTGGCCCGGCATCCGGGCGGGCTGCCGCGAGAGGAGGCGCTGGCGTGGTTCCACGGCATCGCCGCGGGCGTCGCCTATCTGCACGATCATGGCATCGTCCATCGCGACCTGAAGCCCGGCAATATCTTTTGCGATGAAGGGCTTGTAAAGATCGGAGATTACGGTCTTTCGAAGTTCATCTCCGCCAGCCGCCGCAGCGGGCAAACCGAGAGCGTCGGCACCGTGCATTACATGGCGCCGGAAATCGGCAACGGCCGCTACGGCAAGGAAATCGACATCTACGCGCTGGGCATCATTCTTTATGAAATGCTCACCGGCCGCGTGCCGTTCGAAGGCGAGAGCGTCGGCGAAGTGCTGATGAAGCACCTGACGGCCGAGCCTGACTTGAGCGCCGTCGAGGAACCGTATCGCTCGGCCATCGCGCGCACATTGACCAAATCCCCCGAAGGTCGTTTGCAATCGGTCGCCGAGTTGGCGGCGCTGTTGCCCGCTGCGCCCCATTCGCCGGTCACGACCGCGCCCAGCAATTTCGCCGGCCCTCTGCCGGCCGCGACCGCGCCTGCGCTCGAATCGCCGCGTCCCGAGCCGCCGGCGCCGCCCGTCGCGGCGGCCGTCGTCTCCGACGTCGCGTTGGTCGACGAGGAGCCGGTCGGTAGGGCCGTTCGCAATTATTGGC
>DATNEC010000233.1:0-5493 GCA_035606815.1 Pirellulales bacterium | reverse complement strand
GTTGGGAAGTTCCTAAGTATCCAAGCCGAGATCGCTGCATGACTCATCTGCACTCCAATCCGCGTGCCGTAGCGTCGCAGCGTTCCGCCGCGCTCGATCTTCTGCAAACGCGCCGGCACTTCTTCAACCGGTGCAGCCTCGGCCTAGGCTCTCTGGCGCTGGCCGGGCTGCTCTCCGATCATAAGCTGCTGGCCGATTCGAGCGCTGGCCCGTCGCCGCTGGCGCCGAGGCCGACGCACTTTCCGGCCAAGGCGAAGCGGGTGATTTACATGTTCATGGCCGGCGGTCCCAGCCAATTGGAACTGCTCGACTACAAGCCGAAGCTCAACGAGCTCGACGGCCAGATGGTGCCGCCCGACTACGTGAAGAACAAGCGCTTCGCCTTCATCAAGACCGACGCCAAGTTGCTCGGCACGAAGCGGAAATTCGCGCGGCACGGCCAATGCGGGGCCGAAATCAGCGAACTGCTGCCGGGATTGGCCTCGGTCGCCGACGACGTGTGCATCGTCCGCAGTATGGCCACCGACGTGTTCAACCACGGTCCGGCGAAGCTCTTCGCCAACACGGGCACGCCGCGGTTCGGTCTGCCCAGCATGGGCGCCTGGGTCACTTACGGCATCGGCAGCGAATCGCAGAACCTGCCCGGCTTCGTCGTCTTGCAGTCGGGGCCGCGCGGCCCGCGCGGCGGGGCGCCGCTGTGGGGCAGCGGTTTCCTGCCGACGACCTATCAAGGCGTGCCGTTCTTGCTCGGCCCCGAGCCGATCTTGAACCTGGCCAGCCCCGAAGGCTTCGACCGCGAGCGGCAGGGCGAGTTCTTCAGCGCCGTGAAAGACCTCAACGCCGCCCGGCTCGACGCGGTAGCCGATCCCGAGATCTCGACGCGCATCTCGGCCTACGAGATGGCCTACCGCATGCAGTCGAGCGCGCCGGAATTGATGGATCTCTCAGGCGAAAGCGCCGAGACGATGGCCGGCTATGGGGCGGAGCCGGGCAAGCCGTCGTTCGCCAACAACTGCCTGCTCGCCCGGCGGCTGGTCGAGCGCGGCGTGCGGTTCGTGCAGCTCTACCACACCGATTGGGACCACCACGGCAACGCCGACACGCACCTGGGCAAGCCGCTCGACGACCGCTGCCGCGAGGTCGACGGACCGGCCGCGATGCTGATCAAGGATCTCAAGCGCCGCGGCCTGCTCGATGAGACGCTGGTCATCTGGGGCGGCGAGTTCGGCCGCACGCCGATGGGCGAGCCGCGCGAGCTGATGGGCCGCGATCATCATATCGACGGCTATTCGGTGTGGCTCGCCGGCGGCGGCATTCGGGGCGGGCAAACGGTCGGCGAGACCGACGAGCTAGGCTATTACGCCGTCGAAGACCGCGTCCACGTCCACGACCTGCAAGCCACGGTGCTGCACCTCTTGGGTCTCGACCACCTCAAGCTGACCTACAAGTTCCAAGGCCGCAACTTCCGTCTCACCGACGTCGGCGGAAATGTGGTCGGGAAGTTGTTGGCGTAAACCGCCCTCAAACCGGTTCCAGCCGCTTCGCGGGCCCCGGCGGCGGTCCTTTCTTCGCCTCGGCCTTCGATTGGTTCATCCAGATCAACAGCGGGGTGGCGATGTAGACCGTGCTGTAGGTGCCGGAGATCGTGCCGATGACCAGCGTGAAGGCGAACCCGTGGACCCCCTGGCCGCCGAAGATGTACAAGATCAAGACGACGATGAACACGGTCAACGACGTCAGCAACGTGCGGCTCAAGGTTTGATTGACGCAGAGATTCACCAGTTCCGGGGTGATCTCGTGGCTCTTGCCGCGAATTTCGCGGATGCGGTCGAAGATCACGATCGTGTCGTTGATCGAATAGCCGATGATCGTCAGGAACGCGGCGATGATCGGCAGGTTGATTTTGAACGGTTCGACCAGCAGCGCGCTCATGAACGGCAGCCGGGCGAGCCAGTAGCTGATGGCCAGCGCGCCCAAGGCCACCAACACGTCATGGACCAATGCCAGTACCGACGAGAGACCGAAGCTGACCTGCTGAAAACGGATCCAGACGTAGACGATGATCATCACCAAACTTGCCAACAAGGCGTAGGTCGCCTGCAGTTTGGTGTTGCCGGCCACGCTGGCCCCGACCTTGTTCGAGGAGGGGAAGAACGGCTCGTCGGCCAACGCGACTTCGACTTCGTTCAGCAGGGCCTTCGTGTCCTCGGGCGACGCCGCGATTTGCAAAGTCCAGGTTTCGAAACCTTTCTTGCTGCCCGGTTCATAAGCGGGCGTATCGACCGAGAATACCACGTCTTCGCCCAGCGACTTGATCGAGGCCGCCGCCCTCTGGATCTTGCGCACCAGTGCGTCGTGGCTGATTCCCTGGGTGAACGCCAACTCGACCTTCGTCTCTCCGGCGCCAAGGCCGTCTCCCGCCTCGTCCTGGGCGGTCTTTTCGTCACCCGGGGCGTTGTCCGCGGTTGCCGTTTGGTCGGCGGGTTTTTCATCGGCGGAGCCTTCGCCGATGGAGTCTTGCGCGGCGGGCTTTTCGCCGGCGGGCGCGGCATCCTGCCTGGGGGAGGCCTCATCGCCGTCGGCCAGCGCCAACAACAACTCGTCCGGTTCGAACCGCGCCGCCCCATCGTTCTTGTCCGGTTCGGCCTTGGGCTCTTGTTCGGCCGGCGGCGTTTCGCCGGCGGGTTTTTCCTGCGAAGTCGCGGCCGCCGCGACTGGCTCGATTTTTTCGAACGACAGGCGGTTGAAGGTCAACTCGCCCTTGAACACGCGCTTCAGTTCGTCTTCGACCCATTCGATGTTGGTCTTCGGTCCTTTGGCCGGCGGGTTCGCCTCGTCGATGTCCGACTTCGAGGTGATGATCAAAAACCGCCGATAAGGCTCCTCGCCCGCGATGCGCACTTCTTGCACCGTCACATCGGGCAGTTCGCCGACCTTCTCGCGAAGCTCGCCGATGTCCATCTTCTTGTCAAACAGCGTTTCCACTGATACGCCGCCCGTGAAATCGATGTCGAGCAGCCCCTTGCCGCGCTCGACGACGGCCGCCAATCCCGCGGCAATCAGGAGCACCGAGAGCGTGTAGGCGATCTTGCGCTTGCCGATGAAGTCGAAATTCGGATGGTCGAGCACTTTCAACATCCGCAATTGGCTGATCCAGCGCCGCCGCTCGGCGATCTCGAAAATCAACCGCGAGAAGGTGATGGCCGTGAACAGGTTCATCACGATGCCAAGAATCAGCGTGACGGCGAAGCCTTTGACCTGGTCGGTGCCGATGGCGTACAGCACGATGGCCGAGATCAAGGTCGTCACGTTGGCGTCGATGATCGTGGTCGTGGCCCGATCGAAGCCGTTGCGGATCGCCATCCGCAGCGTCGCGCCGCGGGCGATTTCCTCGCGCATTCGCTCATAGATCAGCACGTTGGCGTCGACGGCCATACCGACGGTCAGGGCCAACCCGGCCAGGCCCGAAAGCGTGAAGGCCGCGTTGAACAAAATCATGAAGGCCACGATCAACAGCACGTTGAGCAACAGCGCCAGGTTCGCCACGATGCCCGCGAAGCGATAGTAAAGCACCATGAAGAGCACGACGGCGATCGTCGACACGAGCATCGAGTTGACGCCTCTGTTGATCGTGTCCTGGCCCAGCGACGGGCCGGTCAACATGCTGCTGGTCGGCTCCTTGCGGAGCGCGGTCGGCAGGCTGCCGGCGGTCAATACGCTGGCCAGGTCTTCGACTTCCTTTTGCGTGAAGCTGCCCGTGATTTCGCCGCGGTCGTCGATGCGGCTGCGGATCGCGGGCGCCGAGTACAAATCGCCGTCGAGAATGATCGCCAGCCCGCGGGCCAGATCGGGCTGCGAGGGGTCGGGCAGATTGTTGCTCGTCAGCTTTCCGAAACGGCTGGCTCCTTTGGAGTTGAAGACGAAATTCACGCACGGCTTGCCCACTCGGTCGACGCCGGCCGAGGCGTTGGTCAAAAAATCCCCGGTCACGTTGTAGCGATCGATCAAGACCAACACTTCGACGCCGTCGCCGCGCTTGTTCAACCGCGTCACGTAATTCGGGTTCGACCCGAACGAGCCGGCTTCGGCGGGCACCACGGGCACCCACTTGGCGACGACCTTCTTGGCCGGGTTTTCCGCCTCGCCAGCGTCGCCGTTCGCCGCCGCGTCGTCTTCGTCCTCCTCGATCGCGATTTCCTTGGCGCCTTTGAATTCCGGGTCGTTCGCCGCCTCGATGTATTGCTTATCGCCGCTGAAGCGGCGATCGGCCACGATGCGGAACTCCAGCGAGCCGGTCTGGCTGACGATCGTTTGCATGCGGTCCAGTTCGTCCTGGTCCGCCCTGGGAATCTGGATCTCGATCTCGCGCTCGCCGTAGGGGCGAACGGTGACTTCCTTGATGCCGCCCGGGTTGACGCGCTTGCTGATGGCGCCGACCAGTTTGTCCATCTCCTTGAAATTCTCTTGCTCGACCTCGTAGATCAGAATCACGCCGCCGCTCAAGTCGATGCCCAGCTTCGGCGGCCAGCCGTAAAGCGTGGCGACCAGCGAAGCCAGCGTGGCGAACAGCACCACGCTGATCCGGGTCGCATAGTCGGGCATGCGCAGGGCCTTGCTCAGGTAATGTCCCAAGACCACCGGAATGACGAACACGGCGACCACGATCGCCACCATCATCAACACCCGGCTGCCTTGCGCCTTCGAGGCGGCCGCGGCCGCCGCGTCTTGGGCGTTCGCCGCAGCCTCCTCGCTCGGCGTCGCCGGGGCGGTTGGACCTTCCGATGCTTCGTCTTGATCGGCAGGCCCGGCCGCTCGATCGGAAGCCGCCACGTCGGCGGCAGTCGCGTCGGAATCGGTCGAGGCAGAATCGGTTGCGTCGGAATCGGTCGAGTCGGGCGCGGCGCTCTTGGCGGTCGCCGTCCCCGTCTGGGCCTGTGCTGCAATCGGCGCCAGCGCCGACCACGCGGCCAGCGCGATCGCCAGCCAGATTACCCCTGCCGTCCACGACGGGCGCCGCTCGGTTCGATCAGCCAACATGCCGAAATCTCCCTGGGAGGGCCGCTGGGAAAATTGCTTTCGCGGCCGCTCGATTCGAATAGCTCTTCCAACGGCTTTCGCCGATTATTTGTTTTCCGACTTCGACGACTTGCCGCCGTCCGCCGTATCGACCAGCACGCGCTGGATCGAGCCGAAGGTGATGCGCAGCTTGGCGCCCGTGGCGTCGTCCACTCGGATAGTCACTTCGTCCGAGTCGAGTTGAACATTGGTCACCACCCCGTAAATTCCGGCCGCGGTGAGGACGCGGTCGTTCTTTTTCAAGTTTTGCCGCATCGCGTTGCGAGCGTCCTGTTCGCCCCGCGCCTTGGGCCGTTGCACGATAAAGATCCACAGAAATAAGATGATCGAGATCGTGATGATCGGCATCAGCGGCGCGTACGAGTTGCCCGGCGGCGCGTCGGCGGCGAACAGGAGCCAGGCGGTCGAAACGTCCGA
>DATNEC010000213.1:0-17623 GCA_035606815.1 Pirellulales bacterium | reverse complement strand
TCTCCGGCGCCATGTCGCTGACCCTCACGGGCGCGGCCGGCTTCGCGGGTTCCTGCTGGGGCGTCGCCGCGGACGACTCAATCTCTGGTTTCTTCGCGGCGCCCCAAGCGAAATCGGGTGGATTCGGCTTCGGGCCGGCTGCGCCGTGCTGCGGTTCAGGCGGCTTCGTCGAATC
This sequence comes from Pirellulales bacterium, assembly GCA_035606815.1. GTDB lineage: Bacteria > Planctomycetota > Planctomycetia > Pirellulales > JAICIG01 > JAICIG01. The sequence continues at coordinate 17,448 of DATNEC010000213.1, read as the reverse complement.
GCGGGGAGTTGCGTTTTGAGACGCTGTGCCTCGAACCGGTGAACTTCGAAGCAATGCCTCCTGATTTGCCAATTCGGCATTGGCGTCCCCGGCGGTCGACTCGGTGACGGGCGCTGCGTCGAGCGGCTTTCGAAGCTCGCCGGCCTTGGTCGGGCGATCCATGAGGTCGGCGAGAGCAGTTTCTCTCTGGGGCGCCTTCCGAGGGGCATTCGCGATCGGCGCCGGCCCGCCCTGAGATTCCCAATACGCGATTCCTCCGCCGACCAGGGCGGCCATGATGCCGAGCGCCGCCAGGCCGGCGCGCGTACCCGACGATTTTTTTCTTTTCGTTCGCACCGATCGGATCGTGGAAATCGGAGGCGCGCCCGAGAGCGGAACCGGCGCCGCCGGGACTGTGACTTGTTGGATCGGCGCTGCTTGGCCGCTCGCCGGCGGCGTAGCCGCCGCGGACAGTTGGTCTCGCAAAAGCTCGTCGTACTTTTGCCTCTGGTCCGGCTTGAGCAGGCAAAGCTTCGCTTCGGCCAACTCGTTGAGAAGTTTCTGCGAAAGAGCGCTATGCGCTCCCGCTTGAAAAGTCCGCACGTGCGACATCCGTTGATCGGCCGCCGACTCGATCACGTCGGGGTCGGCTTCGAACAGCGCAAGCCCCAACAGCCGATATCGGTTCGGCGGCTGCTCTTTCGCCGGAATACCTAGCCACTTGTGGTAGGGATCGAAGGAATCGGTCATCGAATCGCCTTTTCCGAGTCGGGTGCGGCCTTATTATCGGCCGACCGGCCGATGATTTCAACGCCGCTTCGACGCCAGAAATCGGCGCTCGCGATGGCGCCAAGTCCCCTGGCGCCGCGGGAGGCTGCCATCGCCCCGCGGGTCGAGTATGATAGCGGGCGCCGATTCATGCCATGCCTGCATTCGTCGTCGTTTCGTTTATTGCCTTTAAGGAATTCAACTCGTGAGAGAACTCCAGTTCCAACGGTTCGCTTTGTTTTTGATGCTGCTCCAAGTTGCGGCAATCTCCGCGATCGCCGCCGACGGGCCGTCGGCCGCGCCCAAGGGCGAAGTGACGAAATACGTCTTCGACCAAAGCAAGATCTTCCCCGGAACCGTGCGCGATTATTGGATCTATGTGCCGAAGCAATACGATCCGGCCAAGCCGGCCTGCTTGTACGTCAACCAGGACGGCGTTCAATACAAGGCGCCCGAGGTCTTCGACGAACTAATTCATAAGCAGGAAATGCCCGTGACGATCGGCGTGTTCGTGATGCATGGCCGGGTCAAGGCGCCCAACGATGCGGCCCTCGACCGCTTCAATCGCAGCTTCGAATACGACGGGCTGGGCGAGGGCTATGCCCGCTTTTTGCTGGAGGAGTTGCTGCCCGAGGTGGAGAAGCAGAAGACGTCGGACGGCCGCGCGATCCGCTTTTCGCACGACGGCAACGACCGCGCGATCGCCGGCTCCAGCAGCGGGGCCATTTGCGCCTTCACCGCGGCGTGGGAGCGGCCCGATGCGTTTCGACGGGTGTTCAGCACCGTCGGCACCTATGTCGGCCTGCGCGGCGGCAACGAGTACCCGACGCTGATCCGCAAGTACGAGCCGAAGCCGATCCGCATCTTTCTACAGGACGGCAGCAACGATCTGAACATCTACGGCGGCGACTGGTGGATGGCGAACCAGTCGATGGAGCGTTCGTTCGTGTTCGCGGGCTACGAAGTGAATCACGTGTGGGGCGATGGCGGGCACAACGGCAAGCACGCCACGGAGATTTTTCCCGACGCCATGCGCTGGCTGTGGAAGGATTGGCCGGCGCCCGTCAAGGCCGGCAAAGGTTCGCCGCAGTTGCAGGAGATTCTGCTTCCCGGCGAAGATTGGCAGCTTGTCGCCGAGGGTTACCAATTCACCGAAGGCCCGGCCGTGAACGCCCAGGGCGAAGTGTTTTTCAACAACGTGCCGGCGAGCAAGACCTACAAGGTTGGCCTCGACGGCCGAGTGAGCGAGTTTCTTTCAGGCACGAAGAACGGCGACGGCCAGGCGTTCGGGCCTGACGGCCGGCTCTATTCGGTGGCCGGCGGCGCCGAGCAGATCGTGGCTTACGGTCCCGACGGAAAACCGACCGTCGTCGCCGACGGGTTCCGCGGCAATGATTTGGTCGTGCGCCACGACGGCAGCCTGTATGTGACGAACCCTGGCTGGAACGGCAAAGACCCGAGCAAAGTCTGGTACGTCAGCCCGCGAGGCGAAAAGAAGGTGGTCGATACCGGCTTGAAGTTCTCGAACGGGCTGACGCTGTCGCCCGATCAAACGCTGCTCTACGTGGCCGACAGCCGCACGCACTGGGTGTTCAGCTATCAAATCCAGCCCGACGGCTCGCTGGCCTACAAGCAGCGGTATTACCATTTGCACGTGCCCGACGACGCCGACGACAGCGGCGTGGACGGGTTGCGCGTGGACCGCGACGGCCGGCTCTATGCTGCCACGCGGATGGGCATCCAGGTTTGCGATCAGGCCGGGCGGGTGAACTGCATCATCCCCACGCCCAACGGCAAGCTCTCGAATCTCTGCTTCGGCGGCGCGAACTTCGACACGCTGTTCGCCACCTGCGGCGACAAGGTGTTCAAGCGCCAACTGAAGGTCAAGGGCGCGCACGGCTTTCAGCCGCCGCTGAAACCGGCAGCGCCGCGGCTTTGAGCGAGGGACGACAGTCGTTGCAGACTTGAAGAAGCGCCGATGAAACGACGCGATTTTGCTCAGCGTGTTCTCCCTCTCTCTCCGGGAGGGGGCCGAGGTGAGGACGGCGCTGATGAACCGACGTAACTTGCTCGCCGCATTCGCGCTGGCCTTGCTCAACCACGGCGGTTTGCCGCCCCGCAAAGCGCACGGCGCCGCCAAGGGAAAAACGGCGCTGGTGGTCGGCGCCGGCATCGCCGGATTGGCGGCCGCGCGAGGATTGAAGGAACATGGCTTCGAGGTCGTCGTGCTCGAAGGCCGCCGCCGCGCGGGAGGCCGCATTCACACCGACCGTTCGCTGGGAGCCCCCGTCGAACTGGGCGCGAACTGGCTGGAAAACGCTGACGCCAATCCCTTGCTGCCACTGGCCAAGGAGCTTGGACTGCGGCTCAGCCCGAGCGACTTCGAGTCGACGGCCCTGTACGACCAAGGCGGCGTTCGCTTCGACCAAGACGAACTCGAAGAACTTCTCGAAGACCTCGACGATTTGTTGGATCGCCTCGACGAGCGGGCACGGCGAATCGCCGGCGACATTTCAATCGGTCAGGCCGTCGCTGACGATCTTCCGCGGCGGCATGCGAGCGAAGAAGATCGCCGCGAACTGGATTGGGCGCTATCGACGGAAGTCTGGGAGTACGCCGCCGAGCTGAACCAGCTCTCGCTGCTGCATTTCGATCCCGATCCGGCCTCCGATCCCGAGGATCTGGCCGTCGGCGGCGGCTACGACCGGATCGTCGAACATCTGTCGCGCGGCCTGGACATTCGCTTCGAGCAGGAAGTTTCGCGGATCGAGTACGACGAAAAGCGAGTCCGGGTTTTCGCCGGCCCGGACCGATTCGAGGCCGATTTGGCGGTCGTAACGCTGCCGCTCGGCGTGCTGAAGACGAACCGGGTGACGTTCGATCCGGCATTACCCGAGCGCAAGCGAATGGCGATCTCGCGGCTGGCGATGGGCCAGTTGAACAAAATCGTCCTTGCCTATCCGCGTCGCTTTTGGCCCGACGAAGTGGAGTTTCTGGGTTACGTTCCGCGCGAGAGAGGCGGGTTCAGGCACTTTGTCAGCGAGTTCCCCGCGACCGGCAAGCCGATCCTGACTGCGATCGCCGCGGGAGACCATGCCCGCGAGTTGGAGCGATTGAAGGACTCCGAGATCGTCGCCGGCGCGCAGCGGGTGCTGCGCAAGATCTACGGCCGCGGCGTTCCCGAGCCGGAAGGGGTGCAAGTCACGCGCTGGGGCGCCGATCGCTTCGCCTTGGGCTCGTATTCCTACGTGCCGGTCGGAAGCAGCGGCGACGATTACGACGCGTTGGCCGAGCCGGTTTCGCGGCGGCTGCTGTTCGCGGGGGAGGCGACGCACCGGCGATTTCCCTCGACCGTTCACGGCGCCTACCTATCGGGAGTGCGCGAGGCCGAGCGCGCGGCAAAAATGACCGCGCGGCGCTAAATCAAGCGTGGACTGCAGAGCCCTAGCCCGCATTATTCGTCAGGCCCCGCGCCGCCCGAAGTTGCCCGGGCGCAAGGATGTAGTTGCTCGATGCGAGTAGGATCACGAAAACACGAAAGACGGGAAGCACGAAACGGATGAAGCTTGCCGGCGACCCGCTGTTCTCTGTCTTTCGTTTCGTGTTTTCGTCATTTCGCGTTTTTCGTGATCTTTCCAGGACGTTCTGGGCAAGACCATCGCAATTATGCAAATATCAAGCATTTGCGCGATCATCCGCGGCAACCTTGAATAATGCGGGCTAGCGGACGAGCGCCACGGGGACCGTGCTCTCCAAGATCTTGACGATCGCCTGCTGCAGATTGGTGACGATCGTGTTCTGGTCACCGTAGACGAGCTTGTAGCTCGGCATGCCGTCGTTGACGTTGCCGATCTGCTGCATCGCCCTCAACGTGGCCGTATTGGCCGCAACGGTAGGGCCACTCGGCGAAAACTGCGGCCCGAAGCCAATGCAATGAATCTGCACGGGTTTGGTCGCCGTCGAATAGCCGGGAGTCCCGGCGGAATCCAGATTGGCGATGTTCTGGCAGATCGTATTGATCTGCGAAGTCACCGTCGATGAATTGTCGCTGTAGCCGCTAATGCCGCCGGGAAACTGGCTGCCCGAGGGATTGGCGCTGTTGTAGCGGACGTTGTAATACGAATTGTAGGCGCCGCCATTGGCGAGTGTCGCCGACGCGGTCGTGTTCGGGGCCCCGTCGGTTTCGAAGATCACGATTTTTTGGGCGCCCTTGCGGCCGTTTCCGCCGGCGTCGCCCGCCGGCGCGCCGGCATTGAAATTGACGAGCGACGAAGCGCCGCTGAACTGATTGTAGGCCAGCATCAGCGGCATGGCATAGCAGGTGCCGCCGAACGAGCGGGGCACTTCGAGATTGTTCGCGTCGTAGGGCCGCACCGTGGCGCCCGAGTTGCCGACTGTGGCCGGCGGATACCAGAGCGAATCCTGCATGTTGGAATAGTTCCGCCCCAGCCCCACACGCGCGCGGTTGAAGCGAGCTCCGCTCGTGTCGTTGGACGACGATTGCGGCACGCTGAACATGATCAGCGACACGAAGTCGTTGGGATGATTGCTCTGGATGTCGGAAAGTGCCGCGCGAATGCCCAGCTTGCAGGCGTACATCGGCGCCTCGTGGCATGTGCCGGGCCACCAGCAGAACCGCGAGGCATAGGGCGTGTACTCATACCACATGTTGTAGTTGCCCAAGAAATCGACCATCGTCAGCGGCCCGAACCAGAACCGCAACCGCGGTCGCTTCGGGTTGTCGCCATAGTGCATGTAGGGCTTCGGCGACCCCGTGAGGTTCGCTTTGGCGGTGATCTTCACCGTGCCCCACGTATCGTCGCCGCCATATCCCAGGTATCCCTGGTTGCCGTACTCGGTGTAGTTTCCATTGCCATCATCGATCACGCCCAGCACATAGTCGATGTAGTCCTTCCAGAATCGCTGATTGAGATCGGTCGGCGGGTTGTTCGACAGGTCGATCGTCGCGGGGATCTGGTCGTAATAAAGAATGCGACCCGACTGCAACCGCGCAGGGAACGGGTTCGGGCTCGACGTGATGAAGTTCAAAATCGCGGCGTAATTGATGGCGTACGTCGAGGCGCCCGGCGCCTGCCAATTGCCCGAACCGTTCCAAAGCTTCGAATTATCGTCCATCGCGGTCGCCGACCCTGGATAGGTGAAGTACAGCTTGCGCCAATCGCTCACCGGGTTCGGCGGCCAAACGAAGAACGTCTTGCCGTAGTAACCGGGGCCTTGGGTATAGCCGCTGAAGGCGGTGTAGGCGGCATATCCTTGCGACTCGAAAGTGGCGTCGCGGCTGGAGTTGGTCGGTGACCCGATATTCACGACTTCGCCGGCGGTGTGGGCATAGCTGCCGCCCGTATTTTTATTCATCTTGAGACAGTTGTCGCCGCCGGGGATGGATGCGTACCCGGCCGACTGCGCAGTGAAGGCGGGGGTTCCCGATGAATCCGTGTAAAAGTCGGCGCAGATCGGCGCCCGGCCGTCGCTGGTCGTGGCGGTGATATTGGCCTGGTCGTAGGGCCAAGTGAAAGACGACGCCGTCAACTGCGACGAAGTGGCCGAGTAGTGGCCGAAGAGCGGGACGTTGGCATCGGCATTGTTGACCTGCCGCGCCCCGTAGTAAGGCTCGCCGGACAGACTCTGAAACCGCATCGAGCCGGAGAAATCGAGAATGATCGCCACGTCGCGCGGACGATGCACGGCGGTGGCCACGGCTTGCAACTGCGGCACGAAGCCGGCCAGCACCTTGGAGAAGGCCATCTGCGAACTGACATTGGGGCTGACCGTCGCCTGCACGAGCGTCCAGTTCTCGGTGGCAGGCCCCGGAAACTGGCCTTCGAACCGCTGGTTGGTCGCGTTGTAGACATAACGGCCGACTTGAATATTGACCGCCGAACTGGCGATCGGCGCCGCCAGGACCTTGTTGTTCGTGGCCGCTTGCTGGGCCGTCGGGACGACTGCCGAGTAATTGTTATTGGAGCCGCCCGTCGTAATCCCATTCAGCGATCGCACTCCGGCCAGCGCGGCCAAATCGGCCGCGTCCTGGGTTTGCGTCTTGGCCACCGCGAGCATTCCCAGGTCGATGGCCAAGGCCAGGCAGGCGATTAGGGGAATCAGGGCCAATAAGAGCAAAACGAGCACCGTACCGCGTCGGTTTTGGCGTTGGTTCGTCTTCATCGTCTTTTCCGTCAGCTTGAGGGGCGCGTTGATGGAGCGGATGGATTCTCAGTTGCCTTCGCAGGCCATGACCGATTGAGACTGGATCGGCAAGGAGCTTGGCATGAACAAAAAGTTGGGTATGGCCGGAGTGAAATTGCCGGTGATCTTGACGCACACGTATTGGCCCGCGGCGGCGTTCGTCCAGGTTCCAAGATTGTTTCCCAACGAGTCTGATTCGTAGACCTGGATCGACTGCGACGCCAAGGATTGCCCCGCGAGAAAAGCGGTCACCGTATTCGTCACGTCGGCCGTGGCATTGCCCGAAGTGACGCCGCCCACCGTCACGGGTTCGGTATGCGACGTGGCGTATCGGCAGCCTTCTCGGGCCGCGTTGGTGCAGAGATGGAGCACCATCAGGTAGCGGCTATATTCGAAGACCCCCAGAATGAACAGCAGGCACAACGGCAGCACGATGGCCGTTTCGACCAAAGTGCCGCCGCGGCGCGGCGATCGAACCAGTTTTCGGGCGGTTGCCTGCATGAGATTGGCCAAAAGTCAATAAGGCAATTGCGTGTTGACGACGACTTGCGAATCGTTCATCGACAGCCAGTTCGTCGTCGCCGTGGTTTGGGTCGTCCCCGTAATGCTCGGCAACAGCACCCAGCGCAGACTGTTGAAGGCCGTTCCCGAAGGGATCGTGATCGTCATCTGGAAAGCGTCCAACGGTTGGGCGTCGGTCGGATCGGTCCAGGTGTTGGCGCTCTTGTTGATGATTTGGATCTGAGCGCCGCTGACCGCCGCGCTAGGCAAACCGGCGCTGGTCATGTAGTCTCTCACCGCTTGCTGGACCGACGACACGGTGACGGGCACTCCGTTGAGCGTGCCTTGCGAAGCGATTCTGGCGCCTTCGTGCGCCGCATTGGTCAGCACTTCTTGCACTTGCGCGATGCGACCGACTTCCCAGAGGCCGAGCATGAACATCAGCAACAGCGGCAGGCAAAACGCCGCTTCGACGGCTGCAACGCCCTGGCGCGAGCGCCGGCGGCGGCCTGCTTCGATCGGTCGGAGGATATGGCTTGTCATCGGATCGCCGATTCGCAAGTTCGAAAAGGGCTGAATGGGTGCGAAGTGACGGACGATTTACTTGGACGGTGCGCGGCCGGGTAGACCGCGATTTCGCCTTTTCGTCCGCTATGCGAACTCTAGGTCATTCCGGACAATCGTCAAACGACGAGATGCCCCGACAGGCCGGAAATCCTTCGCGGCTGGGACTTTGGCGCCGGACGACTTCCGGGCCGGGTATTTTCCGGGTCGGGCATTCGCCGGCCGTTTAGATGCGGCGCCCAGCAAGCCGTCCCGCCTTGATCAAGCCGCCTTGCACCACGGCCAACAGCCGCGAACGGTCTTCGAGAATGCTAATGTCGGCGAGTACGTCGCCGTCGACCACCAACACGTCGGCGATTTTTCCGACTTCCAAGACGCCATTCTCTCGTCCGCACCCCAGGATCTCGGCGCCCGTCTTTGTTGCGCAGCGGATGGTTTCCAAGGGAGTGAAGCCGACGTAGTTGACGAAGAACGTCAATTCCTTGGCATAGGTTCCATGCGGCGTCCAGGCGAAGCCGTAGTCGCCGCCCATGCCCAGCCTCCCGCCTGCCTTGAGAATCCGTCTCGCGCTTTCCGCCCCGGCTTCCAACGTTTCCTTATGCCCGTCGATCACTCGTTCGCTCATGCCGTACTGCGGCCCATATTCGATGCTGGCCCACTCGAATTGCAAGGCGGGCGTCACGGGTACGTCTCGCGCGAGTAGCATGTCGAGCGACTCATCGTCCATGAACGTGCCGTGCTCCAGCGAATCGTAACCGGCGCGCAGCGCGTTCTTGATGCCCTCGGCGGCGCGGCAATGCCCGGTGACTTTCAGACCATGATTGTGCGCGGCGCCGACGCAGGCGTGCATCTCTTCGAAGGTCATGCAGAGCGTGTGATGGTCGTTCGTATCGGGCGAGGCCGCATCGCCCGTGGGATAGGTTTTGATCCATTCGACGCCATCCTTGACCAGCCTGCGCACGGCGGCGCGGGCCTCGTCGGCGCCGTTGACCAACAACACGAGCCCCTCCATGCCAATTTTGCGAAAGTCGGGGTTCCAATCCATCAACCCGCCCACGCCGCAGATTTCTCGGCCGCTGGCCACGAACCTTGGGCCGGGCACAAGATCGTTTTCGATCGCTTTTTTCAGCCACACGTCGACGTTGAACAAACTGCCGCCCGAGCGCGCCGACGTATAGCCGCACTCGAGCGCCAGCTTGGCGTTGCAAGCGGCCAACAGCGTGACGTACTCGACCGGATACTTGATGTCGAGATCTTCCAGAGCAGCGACGTTGAAATAGGTCGGGTGAAAGTGCGCTTCGACCAGACCCGGCATGATCGTGCCGCCGCGGGCGTCGATATGCGCCGCAGCCTGCGGCCGCGGCGCCTGAGCTTGGCGCCCGACAAATGCGATGCGTCCGCTTTCGATGACCAGCGCGGCATCGTCGATCGGCGGAGCGCCGGTTCCGTCCACGAGCCGGCCGTTGGAGATCACGGTCGCGCCAGAGGCCAGCTTCATTCAGGATTCCCCTTGTTCAAGCAGCGAGATCCATCCGTCGTTCGCGCTCCTCGCAAGCATGGCAGCAACTCGCTCCGGTTGCAACTTGCCCCGCGCCTGCGGCCCGATTATTCTGCACGGTTCGGGGCGCAGCCCGCGCACCGCCTGCCAGGAGAATCGTCGGATTTCGCCATGTGGTCGAACAAAGCCTGCTTTCGATGCGCGATCTTGGCTCTGACTTTCGGCGGCCTGTTGCCCATTGCCGCGGGACAGGCCAAGGGCCTTGCGGCGGACCGACCGCAGGGAGATCTTTTTGCCCGTGACAATCTGCTGGCCTGGTGCATCGTACCGTTCGATGCCAAGCGGCGCGGCCCTGAAGAGCGTGCGGCAATGCTCGCCCGGCTCGGTTTCAAGCATTTCGCCTACGATTGGCGCGCCGAGCATCTGCCGACGTTTCCGGCGGAGATTGAAGCGCTCGCTCGGCACGGCATACGGCTCGACGCGGTTTGGTTTTCTTCTGGCTTGGACAAGGACGGGCGGTTCATCCTCGACACGCTCGCGAAACACGACGTCAAGACCCAGTTGTGGGTCACCGGCGGCGGCGAGCCGGCCACGTCGCCCGAAGAGCAGCGGCGCCGCGTTACGGCCGAAGCGGCCCGCATTCGCTCGATCGCGGAAGAAGCGGCCAAGATCGATTGCACGGTCGGGCTTTACAATCACGGCGGCTGGTTCGGCGAACCGGAAAACCAACTGGCCGTCATCGAAGAACTCAATTTGCCGAACGTCGGCATCGTCTACAACCTGCATCACGGCCACGACCATCTCGATCGGTTCGCCGCAGCGCTGGCCCAAATGAAACCGCACCTGCTGGCCTTGAATCTCAACGGCATGGTCGCTGGAGGAGACCGGCGCAACCAAAAGATTCTGCCGCTCGGCCAGGGCGACTTCGACTTGTCACTGCTCAAGGCGATTCGCGACAGCGGCTATCGCGGGCTGATTGGCATTCTGGGCCATACGATGGACGACGCCGAGCAGCGGCTTGCGGACAATCTCGATGGTCTTGACTGGCTGGTCCCTCAACTCGACGGCAAGGCGCCGGGGCTGAAACCCAGGCCGCGAACCGACGCAACGCCGCCCAAGCGTTGACTTCAGGCCGCCTGTGTCTGCAGACCAGAACCCGCTCAACCCAGCCGCTTTTGCAGTTCCGCGTACAACGAGATCACGGCGAAGCCGCCATAGACCGCCGTCGCGACGAGCATCATCAGGATCGAAACCAGCTTCGGCCGGGCCGAGCGAGGCAGGTAACGCAGATTGATGTACAACGTCAGCGGAACGTACACGGCCATCGCAAAACCGCCCATGTAGGCGGCCTGCAACAGCACGCCCAGTTCCTGCTCCTGCGAATGGAAGTAATCGAGCGCGAATGTGATGCCGCAGCCGGCCGCCATCCAACCGACGGCGATCATCATGTACCACCAGCTCAACGGCCGCTTCTGCGCGAACTTGACGTTGGTGTAAATAATGTCGGAGATCGATCGCGAGACCCCGTCGACCAGCGCCAACTGGGTGCTGAACAGCGTGGCCACGCCGACCAGCAGAAAAATCGTGCGGCCGATTTTTCCCCACGCCGCGCCCCAGCGGCCGAAGGCCTCGCCCAGAATCAACGATTGGTCCCAAATCAACGTGCCTCGCGCGGGAACAATCCCTTGCGGACGCAGTACGGCCAGCGCGCCGAAGATGAAGAGCAGCAGCGTGAACGTGTTCAAGAACCAGAAGAACAGCACTTGATCTTTCCGGACATGGCCCAGCCAGGCCCGAAATCGCTGCACGTTTTCCCGCGTCTCGGCGAAGCGGAAGCCGGTCGAGGGGATCGCTTCGCTGCGGCCGCGCAGCGGGTTCTGCATATCGGGAATCCGCGCGCCCATGCCCAAGTTCTTGTCGCGCAGATAAAATGTGTAGAACAAGTTCGCCGTGCCGCCGGCGCCGGCGAAGACGATCCAAGTGAACAGGTCTTGGGAGGAGACCCCTTCGGCCCGATAGCCGAAGTTCACGGCGCCGCGGCCCAATTCCTTCCACGTGTCGGCCGTGCCGACGGCAAAGGCGACGATGATCAGACCGACCGTGACGATCGCCACCAGGACTTCAATCGTTTTTTCGACCGAGTGATAAACCATTTTCGGGCCGAACAGCAGCGCGGCGGCGGCGGCGAAAGTAAGCGACGTCCAGCATGCGTTCGAGCCCCAGAACGTGCCGGCGCCGAACTCAGGCCCCACGAGGAGCGCCTTCAGCGCGCTGCCCGAGGCCATCGCCCAACCGGGCGCGAGCCAGCCCAGCACGTTGAACAGGATGAACAGCGGCGCGAAGCCGCGCCAGACGCGCGCGTAACCGGTGTAGACGGTTTCGCCCGTGGCGATCGTCCAGCGGCCGATCTCGAAATTGACCCACATCTGCAAGAACACGCCGAGCACCGCGGCCCAAATCATGCCGGCGCCATACTTGGCGACCGTCATCGGCCAGACGATGATTTCGCCGGCGCCGATCGAAAGCCCCACCAACACGGCGCCGGGGCCCGCCAGTTTCCAAAACGACGACGGCGCTTCCGGCAGATCGGCCGTCTTGAAATCGGCCAGCGGTTCCAGCAGTTGGCTCATCGTGGTTGGCCGGAGGCGGGCTGGAGGCCGCGCGGGGACAGGAAAAGGCCGGCTCGGTTATCCGTGAGCGACTTCTTGCTCGCGAAGCCGCTGCTCCCAATAGCCGTACTGCGGATCGCCGCTGCGGAAGGCGAATACGGCGTCGGGCAATCGCCGCCCTTCGCGCTCGCGTGAGGGAACGCGCACCAGCACCGCCCCATCGCTGCGGCGTTCGACTTGCCAGCCGTAGGCATCCGTGGTTTGACCTGGAAACGTCATAACGTCGCGAAGTTAGCCCGCTGTCGATCGGCGAGAATAGGTTGGGGGGATTCGGAGGCAACAAAGTTGGACGCAACGCCAGACGTCCGCGACGCCTGCACGAAGACGATACAGTCTATTGTGGCGGAAGTCCCGCCTGAATTCTAGGCCGGATTTCGCAGGCAGGCGCCAGGGGCGCTCGATTGCGACCCCTTGGGGGGTCAAGCACGATACCTGGGCCGAGGCGCCTTTTCGACCCCTTCCAACTCCAACAAGCGCAATTTCATGCGTACGCCTTCCCCGGCGGAATAACCGCCCATGCCGCCGCCCGAGGCGACCACCCGGTGGCAAGGCACGATCAGCGGAACCCGGTTCGTCCGCATGACGCTGCCGACCGCGCGGGCCGCGCGCGGCGAGCCTGCCGCCAGGGCCAACTCCCCATAGGTCATCACCTTTCCGTAGCCGATGGCCCGGCACCTGGCGACGACGCGCCGCTGAAACTCCGTCTGCGGCCCCAAATCGAGCTTCACGTCCAGGAATGCATCGCGGGCGCCTTCGGCATAGGCTTGCAAACGCTTGACCAGCTCGGGGTTCCAGCGGGCGACCACGGCGCCGGCCGCCAGCGCCGGATCGAGCTGGCCCAGCGCCGCGTCGGGCGTGGGCCGCCCGAACGAGAGCTGTTTGAGCGTCACGCCGGCGCCTTGCAGGGCGATCCAGCCCAGCGACGAAGGGAAAATGACCAGACGGTCGGCGCCGCGGCCCATCGAAGACCACCCTTTCAAGCACGACTAGGCGAAGCGTCCGGGCTTTTGACAGTATCCGCCGCGGCATTCTATACTGCAAGCCACGCGCGACAATGCCTGTGCGCGCCGACGTTGCGCTTCCAGGGCCGGCACGAACGCCGGCCATCCATGCGGCACACGATGGCCAGAAGGGACAATCCAAGCGATGAACGGCTACAATTCATTGTGTGACGATTTCTACGTCAACATGAACCTCAGCACGGAGATGGAGCTGCCGAACAATCGCGAGACCGTGTTGCACTACTTCGAGCGAATCCAAAAGAAATACCCCACCATGCGGAATTTTTACTGCCGCGACAAAGGGGATTTCGTGCTCGAAGAAGACAAGGACAAGGGGCAATACCGCTGGGCCACGATCGAAACCCGGCGCGTCTGCTCGGGCCACGTGAACCCCGAGGCCGTCGAGGACGCGCTCGACCAGCATCGCTTGGCCCTCGATTTGGCGCCTTACATGCTCTCGGTCAGTCCTTTGGATTGCGAGGCGCTCGACCTCTTGTTCGGGTTCGATTTCACGTACCGCGGCAACCACAACCAATTGGTCGCGGAGGCCCTGGGCGTCAGTCCGGCGCTTGAACGGATGCTCGACCTGCCGGGCGCCACGGTGATCAATCACGAACCTTCGCTCACGCTGTCGCTCGACGAAGACTGCCGCACGCAATGCCGATTGAGCATCGAGACGCGGACCAACGCTTACCAGGTGCGCACCGGCGATTTCCCAGAAGAGCAGCTCAGCGTCTACCTGACCGCTCGTCAATACGGCAGTCTCGGCCCCGACACGACCTACGTCTCGGCGCTCGACAACTTGACGCGGATCTGCCACGAGATGGTCGACAACTACGTGATCGATAACGTGCTGCGCCCGCTGGCCCGTACGATTGCGATGAAGTAATCCGATGGCGATTACTTACAGCGATTTCGCCCGCGGCGTCCGCGTCGAAACGGCCTTCAACGTGCTGGCGGTCGCCAAGCGGCTGAAGGTCCAGGGCAAAGAGATCATCGAGTTGGAGATCGGCGACAGCCCTTTTCCTTCGACTGCCTCGGCCAAGGAAGCCGGGTTGGCCGCGATCCGCGACGATCTCTCGCACTACTGTCCTTCGATCGGCATGGCCGAGCTGCGAGAGGCGGCGGCGGAGTACGTGAAAGGCGAGCACGGGATCTCGGCGACGGCGGCCAACATCGTGGCGGGGCCGGGCGCCAAGGTGTTCGAGCTGTTGTTCTGCGAGGCGTTTTTGAATCCTGGCGACGGCGTGCTGGTGTTCAGCCCCTACTTCCCCACGTATCTGCCGAACATCGCCCGCCGCGGCGCTCGGGCCTGGCTGGCCGACTTGAAGCAGGCGAACGACTTTCGCCCCGCGCTGGCCGACGTCGAGCGCTTCTTGGCGAAAGATCCGCGGCCCAAGGCGATCTTCATCAACAGCCCTCACAATCCGACGGGCGGCGTCGCCACGGAAGAGGATCTCGCCGGGTTGGCCGATCTGGTTCGCGGCCGCGACGTCGCCGTGTTCAGCGACGAGCCTTACGACCAGATGGTCTGGCGCGGGCGCCATCGCTCGTTGTTGGCCCAGCCGGGCATGCTCGATCAAGCGGTGGCGGCCTATACCTTCAGCAAGTCGTATAGCATGAGCGGTTGGCGCGTCGGCTTCGCCGTGGCCAGTCCGGCGACGACGGAGTTGTTCGGAACGCTGCTCAACACGTCGCTGTCGTGCGTGGCCCCCTTGGCGCAGTTGGCCGCCGCCGCCGCACTCCAGCACGACCGCGAAGAGCGCAATCGGACAATGCAGTTGTTTCATCGCAAGGTGGAATTGATGGCAGCCGGGCTGAACCGCATCGAAGGCATCCGCTGCCTCGATCCGAGCGCCACGTTTTATTTGTTCCCCAACGTGGCCGCGATCTGCAATCGATTGCGGATCACGTCGCATGGCCTGGCAATGTATTTGCTGGAGGCCGCCGACGATCGGCTGGGCGTGGCCTGCTTGGGCGGCGAATCGTTCGGCGAAGCGGGCGGCGGCTTTTTGCGGTTCAGTTGCGCCGAACCCGACGACCGGCTCGAACAGGCGCTCGCCTTTCTGCCGCTGGCTTTTTCGCGCGAAGACCGGGCGGCGCAGTTCCTGGCCGACCGACCGCAGTTCCGATTGCAGCGATCGTATGCCGTGTAATTCGCCTCGATGGGCCGTGCGCTCTCGCCGCGACCGGACGACCGAAAGAACCGCGTCTGGCCAAACGCCTCGGGCCGCCTTTTGATCTAGATTATCAATGGACGACCCGCCACCCCCTTTTTCACTCGAGTACGGCGATGGCTATCTCGAAGCCCAATCGATGCTTCGTCGATCCCGCGGTGAAACGCGCATTCTTGCTGAGGGCCGTGATTTACTGGTTCGCATGCGTGCTGTGCCTGGGCATGATGCTGGTGACGACGGGCATGCTGGCCGATCCGGCGCGCTCCTTGGATCCTTATGTGGCCAATTATTGGTTTCGCTATCTGCCGGCGATCGTGATTGCGGTCGTGTTGCTCCCCGCCATGGCCTTCGACATGGTCCGTTTGGCCAATCGTCTGGTGGCGCCCTTGATGCGGTTGCACGGGGCGATGCGCGGCGCGGCCCGAGGCGGCCCGATCGAGCCGATTCGCCTGCGCGAGGGAGATTTTTGGACCGGCTTCGCCGACGATCTCAACGGCGTGCTCGCTCGCCTGCAAGCGATCGAGTCTTCGCAGGAGGCCGAAGCCGCTATCAGCGCCGCCGAAAACGAACTGCTCGAAGCGTCCAAAAGCTAGCGGCGAGCGGCCCTCTCGGGCGCCGGCGTCTGGCATGGGTCGGCGCCAAGGAGTATCCTGCCAGTCGGCTACTACGCGGTTTCACTGCATCGTCGATCATGCGCCCGCACGCTTCGGCGGTTCCTCGCACGCGCCGCGGCTAAGGGAGGGAATCATGACGCTTCGACGTGCCTCATTGTTCGCATTCGCCTTACTTTCGCTCGCCGCCGTCGCGGCGGCTGAAGGGCCGCGTTTGAAGCCGGTTGCCGGCGGCCGCGTCAAACTGCTCGACGCCGACGCCGAAACGGGCGTCTCGCTGGCGGCGATCGTCGACGACCTGCCGCTGGCCCATACCGCGCAGTTGCTACCGCTCGACAAGCAGGGCGAACTCGTCGGCGGCGCCGACGCGGCGGCCCAAGCCGTTCAGGTTTTCAAGAACCTGGGGTCCGCTCTCTCCGCAGCGGGTTCGTCGCTCGAAACGGTCGTCAAGCTGAACCTGTATATCGCCGACGAGTCGTTGATCTCCGAGATCGAGCGAGTCGTCGCGCAAACCTTTCGCGGCGAACTGCGTCCGGCGAGCAGCCTCGTCATCAGCCGCCTGCCCCACGCCGGCGCGCTGGTGGCCGCCGATGCGGTCGGGATTGTCGAGCCTGGCCGGGCGCCGCGGGAAGTCTCGCTGCATCGCAGTCCGGCGCTTGCGGCGTCCGCCCTGCAGGCACACGCCGCCGTGCTGCCCGCGGGCCAGCGCATCTACGTTTCGGGCCAGGCCGAGCCGGGCGATCTGAAAGCGGCGACCCGTAAGACATTGGACAGCCTGCGATCGACGCTCAAGTTTCTGGGCCGCGACGATCGAGATGTCGTGCAGATCAAGGCCTTCGTGACGCCCATGTCCGCCGCTGCCGACGTGCGGCAGATTGTCGCGGAGTTCTTTGGCGGCAGTGTCGAGCCGCCGCTGGTGCTTGTGGAATGGGAATCAACCGCGCCCATCGAGATCGAACTGATCGCCTCCGGCGGGCCGGTCGCGAATGAGGATCGCGACGTCGGGTCGAAGGTCGAGTTCCTAACCCCGCTGGGCATGACGGCTTCGCCTGTTTTCAGCCGCGTGGCCCGCCTTCACGGCGGCCCCACGATTTACATCAGCGGCCTCTATGGGCGCAAAGCCTCGCCCGGCGCCGATCAGGTCAAAGAAATCTTCGCGACGTTGAACGATGCGCTGCGGGCGACGGGCAGCGACATGCGCCAATTGGCCAAGGCCACGTACTACGTGGCGGACGACGACGCCAGCCGAGCGCTGAACGAGTTGCGGCCGAAGTACTTCGATCCCGCCCGGCCGCCCGCGGCCTCGAAGGCCATGGTTCGCCGCGTCGGCCGACCCGGCAAGACGATCACGCTCGACATGATCGCCGCTCCGATCCGGTAACGCCGCGCCCGCCGTCCCGCTCGCCGCGAGCGCTGCGAAGCGGAAAAGCTGCTCACGCCGGGCTGGCGACGAGCGAAGCGAGTACCCTTCGCGTC
>DATNEC010000177.1:0-5061 GCA_035606815.1 Pirellulales bacterium | reverse complement strand
GGCGTCTGGCTCGTCGCCGACCTGCACCACGTCGACGCCCGGCGGAACGTGTTCCTTCGGCTTCAAGGCGCCCGACATCAGAATCAGCAGCAACACGAGCAACAAGTGCAGCGACAGCGACGAGACCGACGAGCGCGGGAACTCGCCGTAAGGCGAATAGCGCCGCCAGAACCGCTGCCAGGGCGATAGCTCGGGGACCGCCGCCGGGGCGGGTTCGGCGGACGGGTTTTCGGCGGGCAGCGGGGCGTTCGACGTCATGCTGTTTCAGATCTTCATGGATTTCGGGTGGGACGGCGATTCCCGGCCGTTTTCGGGTCGCGTCATTTTTTGTCGTCCGCCGGGTGTCGCTCGATCCAAGTCCGCCATTGTTTGATCTCGGCGCTCAACTCACCAGCGCCGTCGCCCGCGCGCGGTCCGAAATCCTGCTTGGTCAGCTTTCGCAGCACGTCGCCGGCCGCGGGCCATCGTTCGCGCGGCAGCTTGGGCAAAGCATCGACGAGCGGCCCGACGACGAGAGACGCATCGAGCCGCTCGAGCAAGTCGAAAGCGGCTTGCTGCTGGCCCGGCGGCGCCGCGTCGTCCAACAGGCTCTCGATGGCCACGTTGCGGTAGCCCGCCACCCGGTCGCGATCGGCGCGGGCGATGCGGCCGTCGATCTGCCGCCAGATGAGCGCATCGAGCGAGTCGTCTCCTTTGTCGAGCCAGATCAGACACTCGCGGATCGGAGCTCGCTGAAAGGCGTTGGCCAATTGGCGCTGGGCGGCCTCGGCCGCCGGCGAGGCCGGGTCTTGGGCGAAGCGCACGATCTCGGCCAGATCTTCGCGCACTTCGGCGTACTTCGGGCTGCGCGCGGCCAATTCGGCGGCCGCGTGGCGAATCAGCGAGCCGTCTTCCACGACCGCCTGCGCTTGCAATAGTTCCAAAACGCTGGCCCGAGCGAACCGCTTATCAAGCTCGACGAGCGTCAACCGGCGCAGATTGCGATCGGGTTCGCCTTGCAATAGGGCCAGCAGCTCACTCGTCTTGGCTTCCGGCAACCGGCCCCGGATTCGCCCGAGCAGAGAGGCTTTCTCTCGGGGGTCGTTGATTTCGGCCAACAGTTGGACCAACTCCGGCAAGCTGCGGGTGTTCACCGCCAGCTTATCGAGCGCTTGCAAAACTCGGGCGGCCAAGGCGTCGTAGGGAGGCGGCTTGCGGCCGGAGGCGGCCTCGCGCAAGCGTTGCTCGTCTGCGGCGGAAAGCTGGCCCCGATCGGCGCCTTCCTCGAGAATCTTGAACAACTCGTCGAAGTAGTCGCGGCGCAGCGCGTAGTCGGTCGCGTTGTTCGAGCGGCCGTTGCCCATCAATTCCGCTCGCAACTCATTGACGACCGCCGACACGCCGGACCGTCCCATCATTCGGATCAGCTTCGCCGCCGTCGCGCGGTACTCGTCGAGCTTTTCCATGGGAAAATTGGGGAACTCCTCCGGGAAGATGTTCTCGGGCAGCATGAAGGCCAGGGCTTCCAAACAATCGTCGGCCTTGCGCCCCAGCAGGGCCTGCTGCCGCGGCGTCAACTCCGACTGGATCGTTCCGGCCGGTCGTTTCGGTCCGCGCTTCGCTTTGCCGCCGGGCTCCGCGGCGGCTTGGCCGCGTTTTCTTAGCGCTTCCAGCCCTTCGCCCGATCGCAGTTCGGTCGTGTTCATGCGCTGCATCAAATCGGGGATCGCCTGCCGCACGTCGGCCAGCCAATCGTTCAACGAGGCCGTGGTCAGCGCGGCATTGTGCCAGCCGTGGGCGAGCGCGATCGCGGGCGAGAGGCCGCAGCCGGCGACCGCCAGGCAAAGCCAACGCCAACGAAACTGCGATCGATCCACGAATTACCTCTTCCGGGCCGAGACATGAGGGGTGTGCTCGATGCGGCTGCGGAACTCGCGCTGCACATCGAGAGCTTCACGGACGACTTGGCCTGGATGGATTCCCTTGTCGCGCAGATCCCCTAAGGCTTTGTTCAGCAGGCCGGCGGCTTTGTTAGTGACATCGGTATCTCGGTAATCGGTGGCCAAGATGGCCTCGCTGAAATTGCGGATGGCAACGATGAGATTCGGCTCGTTCAACGCGTCCACCCCGAGATGGAGTTTCTCGAGCGCAAGTTCGTCTTGTCCGTCTTCGATGAGCTTTTTCTTCGCGTTCGCGTCTGCTGCGGCGGGTGCAGCCGCGCCGCCCTCCGGTTCTTCGGATACGGGGGCGGCTGGAGCCCGGTTCGAGTTAGACGCCGCCGGCGGGTCAAATCGCGCAACTTGCGGAGGTTCCTCGCTTTCTTGCTCCGGGGCCGGCTCAGGAGAGGGAGAGACGGCCTCGGGCGCCTCGGATACCAAATCGCTGGCTGTTTCGGGCAGACGCGGTTTGGACACGGGCCTGAGCGGTGCCATAGGTGGAGGCTTGGGTAGATCGTCCGACGTCGATTCGGTTGCAACCGCGGCCGGCGCGGTCGAAGCCGCTTGGTCCGGCAAAAGGCTTTTCGCACGCGCGGCGACGACGATCGCCACGGTCAGCAATGCGCAACAGGCCATGAGCAGCGCAGTCTTGCGAATGGCGGCTTGCCGTCGGCTGCGCTTCCGTGATGCCCAGCGGAACGACCAATAGCTCGCGCCGACTTGGCGGGCGAACTGGGGCCGACGGTGTGCCGCGGCATCGTTTGGCATCGCCTCGTCGCCGGTTTCGCCGGCGCACCGCTTGCGGACCAAAATAGGACGCACCACGAACGGCGGCGCGGACTTGGCGAGTTCGGGCTGCGGATCTTCTACTGCGGCAGCCAGCGCACCGGGCCGCAACGACTCGTCGTAAGCCCGTTTTCGCTCCGGATCGGCCAGGCACGCGAAGGCATTCGCCAGTTCGCCCAAGAGGCGGGTCGCGTCTGCCGCGCGCGGTCCCAGGCAGAATTTGCGGACGTGTGCGGTGCGCCGGATGCCGGCTTGGCGAATCGACTCAGGATCAGACTCGAACGGCGCGATGCCGAGCAATGCGTAAAAATCGGGCGGGCGCAGATCGGGCGGGATTTGGAGCCATTCCCAATAAGGATCGAATGCCATCGCCGTCGTCTCTCGCTGCCCGGCTGCGGCCGAGCGGTCGCCGCTACGAACCCGACGTTTATTGTATCCATCCGCGGCGGCGCTGCCAATTTCGCGCGGTCGCAATTGGCAAGATGCCGCGCGTGAGGACGACGACCGGCCCGCCAACCTAGCTGGAGGCCGAATCGACCGCTTCTCCCGGTTCCACGGGAGAAGCCACAAGCGCGGTTTGGCAGTAGTAACGGATCGTGGCGGCGAGGGCGAAGGCCCAATTCAAGAGCACCACGGCGCCGACCTCAAGCTGGCCGCCTGTGCCGAAGCCGTAGGCGTGCAGCCCGGCGCCGAGCACGAAATTGACGCCGTACCAGGAGAACATGATCGCCGAGGCGCCCAGCACCGACCCGATCGCCAGGCCGAAATTGCCGAACAAGCCGGCGTAACGACCGTGCAGGATGGCCAGATAAACCAGCCCGGAGATCAAGGCCCAAACCTCCTTCGGATCCCAGCCCCAAAAGCGTCCCCACGAGACGTCGGCCCACAGACCGCCCAGGATCGTGCCGGTGATCAGCAGCATGACGGCCACTTGCACGGCCTTGTAGGTGTACCCGGCGAGATGGGCGCAGGCCTCGGGCGGGCGGCGACCCAAATGCGGCGGTTCGATGTCACCCGTCTCCCCGCCCGCCGGTCCGAAACCGGCGGCGACGTTCGAGCGCACGACCGGATCGCGGTATTTGCCGAACAGGTAATAGGCCAGGGCGATGTTGCCCAGGCCCCAAGCCAGCGCGCCGGCGCCGTAGCTGGAGACGATCGTCAGCACGTGGATCAGCAGCCAGAAATTGTCGCGCAGGACCGGCTGCAACGGCTCGATGTTCTCGTTGAGCACCGGCGACCACCAGGCGGTGAAGGCGCCGAGAAACGCCGCGAACGTCGCCGACAGCGCGAACGGCCAACGTGGATAGACTTGCTCCGTCAAGGTTCCGAGTTGTCCGCGGAGGCTGAGCGGGATGAAACCCAAGCCTAAAATGCCCGTCAGAATGGCACGCGGCAGCAGCCACACCGCCGGAACCAGCACGCACAGGCCCACGAACCAGGTCATCAGGTCGTTGCCGTCGGGCGTCGAGGCGCCGGCGTCGATGTTGGGCAGCAAGTTGATGACGGTGCGACCGCCGGCGGCGTAGGGCGCCCGCGCCAAGGCATAAAACGCCGCCGCCATCAACGCGGCGCGCGGCAACAGCATCAGGAACCCGCCGACCGACCAGACCGAACGATCGAACAGGTTCGTTTGCTCTTCGGTCAACGGCTTGCTCTCCCACGTGCCGGGAACGGCGGAGAACCGCCAAGCGCTTTTCAGCCCCGACCAGGTCAGCGGCAGCAGCGTGAACCAAGCTCCCAGCAACGAGACGAAGAACGGCACGTAGACCACGGTCTCGTACATGTTCGTGACGGGCGCCCAGTGCGTGATGGCGCTGCGCATGCCGAAGCCGAACGCCGTCCAAACCAGCCCGCCCAGCATCAGCGACATGCCCAGCCAAAACATCGGCTTGCGCACGATGCCGAACGACAACGCGAACGAGAACACGGCGCCCAGGCTGATGATCCAAGACCACTTGAACGGCTCGACCTGGTTGTAGCTGACTTCGACGTCGAGCGCGCCGGCCCGCGGATAAGCCGTGTGGGCGATCAATTCGTCGTCGCGCGACTCGATGGCCAGCTTCTCGCGCTTCGGCTCGATCGACTCCGCCAAATCGCGCAGGCCGCGGGCCAGCGAGCGGGACGCGAGGGCGAATTCGTCGGCTTCGGCGGCGCTTGATCTTGCGGCGTAGGCCTTTGATAGTTTTGCAAAGCTGCCGCGGACTTCGGCCAGCTTGGCTTGCGGATAATCTCGCAGCAACTGCGGCGAGCCGTAGAGCACGGCTTGCAGGCTGAGCCAGGGATGCGCGTCGTCTTCGCGCTCGCGGTTCTTTTCCAAAGCATACGGATTCAAGGCGGGTACGACGTGCAGGCAATCGCC
>DATNEC010000163.1:0-14489 GCA_035606815.1 Pirellulales bacterium | reverse complement strand
TCCAGGCGGCCAATGCGCGGCGCCGGCCCGACGCGGCGGCGGGAAATTCCATCGCGGGGACCGTATCGACGGCGCTCAGCGCGCCGGGCGAAACGGACGCCGCCGGAGAAAACGGATCGCCGCCGGCCAGAATGCAGCTCGGCTCCAGTTCACCTTGCAATTCGCTCTCGCGCGGCAAGCGCCGCGGCGCCGTCACCGCGCTGATGCTCGGCGTCGGCCCGGCGTAGACCGAAAAGGCCAGCGGCTGGTAGCGCTCCAGTTCCCAAGTCAGACGCTCCAATCCCTTGCGGGCGATGCGCTCGCGGCCGATGTCCTCCGGCGTCAGGCCGGCGAATCGCGGCGGAACGCGTGCTTCTGGCGCACCTCGCTTCATCATCAGCGCCCGGGCCGCCTCGTAAGAACCGCGGGCGCCCGCGCGAGCTCGCGCTCGATCCGAAGCCGTCGCCAGCGCTTGCTCGAACTCGTCCGGGGCCAACTCGTTTTCGGCCAGCCAGCGTCGCGCCGCGTCGATCGAGCGCCGATCCAAGTCATGCAATGTTTGTTCGTGCCGCTCGCGCCGGCGGTCCAAGTAAACCTGGTCTCCAAAGCCGTCGAACACATTTTCCCGCGCCAAGAACTCGGCCTCGCGCTCGGCCATCTGGGTCGTGGCGAAGCAGGCCTGGATCGAGTAATAGTCGCGAGTCGGGACGGGATCGAACTTGTGATCGTGGCAGCGGGCACATTGCAGCGAGTGCGCTAGGAACGTCTCGCCCACGCTGTTCGTCACGTCGTCAAGAAACCGTTGCCGCGCCACCTTGGGAACCTCCATCGCCGTCAGTTCCCACGGCCCCATCCGCAGAAAACCCGCGGCCACCAGCAGTTCCGGATTCCGCGGATCAATTTCGTCGCCGGCGAGCTGTTCGCGAACGAACTGGTCGTAGGGTTTGTCGTCGTTGAAAGCACGGACCACGTAGTCGCGATAGCGCCAGGCGTTGCCGCGCTCGTAGTCGTTGGCGAACCCCGAGGAATCGGCGTAGCGGACGACGTCGAGCCAGTGCCGGGCCATTCGCTCTCCATAATGAGGCGAGGTCAGCAGCCGATCGACCAGCTTGGCGAAGGCCGCATCGTCGTCGTCGGGATCGCCGACGAAGGCTTCGACCTCGTCGGGCGTTGGCGGCAAACCGACCAGGTCGAACGTGGCGCGGCGGACCAGCGTGCGGCGGTCGGCGGCCGGCGCCGCGGCCAAACCGAGCGACTCCAGTCGCGTTTGCACAAAGGCGTCGATTTCGTTCTTGCCGCCGCTCCCGGCCGCCGTCGCCGGAGGCCGGGGCTTTTCGATCGGTCGATAGGCCCAGAGACTCTCCGGCGCGTACTTGCGATCGGTCCATTCGGGCGAAAGGCCGCCGCTGGTCCGCACGGCGACCCCCGTCGTCCGGTCCCAAGCCGCGTCTTTCAACTCAGCCCGCCGCGCGGCCGAAGGCCACGGCGCGCCGCCGGCGATCCAACGTCGAATCGCCTCGACTTGTTCTGCGGAGAGCTTGTCGTTTTCCTTCGGCGGCATGGCCGTTTCGGGATCGCGGCGACTGGCGGCGACGTAGAGCGGGCTGGCCTCGGGGTCGCCCGCGACCAAGGCCGGCTTGCCGCTGGCGCCCCCCTTGAGGGCCGCTTCCCGGCTGCGCAGGTTCAACTCGCCGGCGATCTCTTCGGCATCGTCGCCGTGGCAAGCCCAGCACCTGGCCTGCAACAGCGGGTAAATCTGCGAGACGAACAGCCTTTCGGCCGACGTCCGTGCATCGTCGCCCGCCGCCGCTGGAAGAGCGCCGCCCGAAACGAGCGCAGCGCAGACGAACAGGGCAAGGGCTTGCCGGCAAGCGTTCATCAGAGGTTCTAGTAAGTCTGACGGAGCAAAGGGCCGCTCGGTCCATTGAAACCGGATGGCGAGCTCTTGGCAACTCGCAAAGACGATTCGGCGTGCTTGCTCTCCAATCTTCGCACGATCTCGCGCCACAGCGTCGGAATCGTGCGGCGATGGTCGCCCGAGAAATAATAGCTGCGGCCGCCGTCGGCGACGGTCCGCACCAGGATCGTCTTCCAGGGACGATAGTAGTATTGCGGGTGATCTTTCGAGGGCGTGCCGCTGCGAAAGTCGGCCGGCAGATCGATCAGATCAAACACGGCCGTGGTGAAACGGCGAATCTCTTCGCCTCGCTGCCGGGCCACGTTGCGGGCCATCGAGAGGGCCTTAAGATACACTTCCGGCCCGGCCACCGCCGAGCCGACGTTGAGAAACACGCCCCCTTCGAGGTCTTGCACGCCGCGGGCGAAGATCAAGAAATCGGTGTAGCTCGCGGCGCCCAGCGCGGCGCCGTCGCAGTTGGCGTGAGCATGAATGATGTCGCTGCCAATGCCGACGTGCGAAGTGACCGGCACGCCCAGCCGCCAGCCCGCCGCGGCCAGGCTCAGCGCGCGGTATTCGAACCGCTCCTCTTCGATCACGCGGCCCACGGCCTCGCCCAGCCCTTCGCCGCGCCGCGCGCCTTCGGCAATGATGTCGTTCAGGCGGCCGGTTTGCCGCCAGAGGCCGAACTGCCCGAGCTGAATCCATTTGGGCACGTTTTCGCTGGTGCCGCCGCCGAAGGCCAGTTCGAAATCGTGGATCAGCACGGCGCCGTTGGTCGCCAAGTGGGTGATAATTCCCCGTTGCATCAAATCGACGAGGTATCGCGACAGGCCCAGCTTGACCGGATGCCCGCCGGTCATCACGATCACCGGCCGGCCGTTGCGCCGCGCCGCGACAATCTGGTCGATCAGTTCGGGATACTCCGGATGGACGAACGGCTCGAAAAGCGAATCGAGCTGCATGCAATCTTCAACCCGCAGATCGTGGCCCCGCTGGCCCAGATCTTTCAGCGAGATTTGGGTCCGGTCGAACAGTTCATAGCGGCTCATGCGGCGATCCTTCATCGAGGCGGCGTTTGTGCCAGCTAGACGATAAACGGCTTGCGGCCTCTCGGCCAACGGCAGTTTTCGCCCGCAGGACGTTCGGCATGGCAGCTCCGCATCGAAGGTAGGATGGACCTCCTGGCCCATCGCTCGCTTCGACGGACTGGAACTTCGTCCTGCGTGCAAGCGGATGGATAGCTGGTCTTTGTTCCGACGGACTTGGAAGTCCGCCCTGCGGTCGCGCAATCCCCCTTGTCTTCCCATTGTGACCTTGCCTCGCTCGGTCATCCGCTGTAAAACTTCGCCTCTGCGGCCCGCAATCAAGGAAGAATTTGGTAGCTCCGACACTCCGTGGCGGAGATGGGCCGCCGCAAGCGGCCCGCTTTCGGTCCCCATCACGGAGTGCTGGGGCTAATCAGATCAAGGAAGATCCTGCGCATGGCGCACGCCGATTTGTTGGACACGCTGGACCGCCTGGGTCATCCCCGCACGCTCGTGCTGGGCGACTTGATCCTCGATCGCTACACGTTCGGCGACGCCGAGCGCGTGAGCCAGGAGGCGCCCGTCATTTTGCTTCGCGCCGACCAGCGAGAGGCCCGGTTGGGCGGCGCCGCGAACGTCTGCCACATGCTGCGCGGCCTGGAAGCCCGAGTCACGTGCGCCGGCATCGTGGGCGGTGACAGCGACGGCGAACTCGTGCGGCGGCTGTTGGACGAGGCCGGCGTCGATCACGATTGCCTGCTCGTCGATGCAAGCCGGCCGACCACGGTCAAGGAACGCTTCATTGGCCGCGCTCAGGGGCGGCACCCGCACCAAATGCTGCGCGTCGACAGCGAAGTGCGCGAGGCGATCGGCGAACGGCTCGAACGGCAGATCGCCGAGCGCGTCGTCGGTTCGATTTCCGAGTACGACGTCGTGCTGATTTCCGACTACGACAAAGGGGTTTGCACGCCGCGATTGTTGCGCACGGTGATCGAAGCGGCCCGGTGCGCCGGCGTGCCGGTGCTGGTCGACCCGATCCGTTCGGCCGATTACTCGCGCTATCGCGGCGCCACGAGTATGACGCCGAACCGCTTGGAGGCCGAACTGGCCACGGGGCTGAAGATCGTCACGGCGGAAGACGCTTTCGCGGCGGCCGGCAAGTTGCGTTGCGAGTTGGATCTTGGGCTAGGCATCGTGACCCTCGACCGCGATGGCATGGCGCTGGTCGATGCGAGCGGCCGCGGTGAGGTTTTCCCCACGCGCCCGCGGGCCGTTTACGACATCACGGGCGCCGGCGACATGGCCTTGGCGATGATCGGCGTTTCGCTGGCCGCCGGCATCCCCGCTGCGCAGGCCCTGCGGCTCGGCAACATCGCCGCCGGCTTGGAGGTCGAAAAAGTCGGCGTCGCCGTCATTCCCCGTTCCGAAATCCGCGCCCGGCTGCTCGAGGAGCAAGCCAACGCCGAGCGTGAACGAATTGTCTCCGCTCCGCGTTCCGGGTTCCGCGTTCCGCGCTCCAAAACTCTTCCGCTCGACGAGTTGGCCCGGTTGGCCGCCCAACATCGCGCCGCTGGCGAAAAGGTCGTGTTCACCAACGGCTGCTTCGATTTGCTGCACGTGGGCCATGTCAGCTACCTGGCCGAAGCGCGATCGCTCGGCGATTTGCTCATCGTCGGGTTGAACAGCGACGCCAGCGTGCGGCGCTTGAAAGGTCCGACGCGGCCGGTCATCGGCGAGCAGGCCCGGGCCGCGATGCTGGCCGCGATGGCCGCCGTCGATTACGTGGTCATTTTCAACGAGCCGACCCCGCACCATCTGCTGCACGAATTGCGGCCCGACGTGCTGGTCAAAGGGGGCACGTATCAGCCTTCGGAAGTCGTAGGACACGAAGTGGTCGAAGCCTACGGCGGCCAAGTGGGCGTGGTCGGCCTGGTCGAGGGCGTTTCGACGACCGCGATCCTGGCTTCGCTCGGCGACGGGGGTCTCAAAGGTCCGCATTTCGGCGCTTACCTGGCGGGCAACACGCAGGCGAAAAAAGCTTCATGAACATCGGCGTTTTTCTTCCCAACTGGGTGGGCGACGTGGTGATGGCCACGCCGGCCTTGCGCGCCCTCAGCGAGCATTTCGGCGACCGGGCCAGGCTGATCGGCATCATGCGGCCCTACGTGGCCGACGTGTTGGCCGGCACGCCCTGGCTCGATGAGCAACTGTTGTACGACCCGCGTTCGCCCGCTCCGCGGCGCCGCGGCGCCGGATTTCTCTGGACCTTGCGGCGGCGAAAACTCGATACGGCGATTCTGCTCCCGAATTCGTGGCGCACGGCGCTTTGGGCCCGGGCCAGCGGCGCGAAGGAGCGGATCGGCTACGTCCGCGGCGGGCGGGGTTGGCTGCTCAATCGCAAGTTGCACCCGCAGAAGGCGAACGGGCGCTTCGTCCCCTCGCCGGTGCTCGATTACTTCCTCGACCTGGCCTACGCGGCCGGGGCGGCGCCGGTCTCGAAGCAAGTCGAACTGGCGACCTTGCCCGCCGACGAGCGAGCGGCGGGCGCGGTGTGGGCCAAGTTTCGATTTCCGCACGAGCATCAGGTCGTGGCGCTCAACTCGGGCGGCGCGTTTGGCGCCGCCAAGCTCTGGCCGAGCGGATATTTCGCCTCGCTGGCCCGCCGGATCGCCATCGAAGATCGCCGCAGCGTGCTGGTTGTTTGCGGCCCGAGCGAACGAGAGTTGGCCCGCGAGATCGTTCGCGGCGCCGCCCATCCGCGCGTGCAGAGCCTGGCCGACGAGCCGCTGGGAATTGGGTTGACCAAGGCCTGCATCCGCCGCAGCGGGCTGCTGGTGACGACCGACAGCGGGCCGCGGCACTTCGCCGCCGCCTTCGACGTGCCGGCGATTACGCTGTTCGGCCCCACCGATATCGCCTGGAGCGAGAACTATCACCCGCATGCGGTGCATTTGCAGCTCGACCTGGAATGCGTTCCATGCCAGCAGCGCACTTGTCCTTTGGGGCACCATCGCTGCATGCGCGATTTATCGATCGACGAAGTTTACCGGGCCGTAAGAAATCAACTGCAGCAGACCCGCCAGGTCATTGCCGCGTAAAAAAATGCTGTGCTACGAGGCGACGGTTCTTTGGAAGGAGATAGGGGAGATACGGAGGAGATGAGGAGGGATTCTTGATTTGGTTCCTTATTCTAATGAGGAAGCTTTGATTTCAAAAAATCCTATCCCCTTATCTCCTCCGTATCCCCCTATCCCCTTTTAAAAAAGGTCGCATTGCGGGCCGGCTTTGGATACGACCGTTCATCTGCCACTCTTCGGAATTCTTGTCGCCGGTCGTAAGCGATCTCCATGCACGAACTAACCGCCAACCAGCGCATCGATCGGCCACACCGGCCCTTGGGGCCGGCGAACATGGCGCCGTTGGAAGCAGGACGGATGTGGGTCGACCAGGAATACCTGCCGCATCTCAGGAGCGCAGGATTGGCGAACTTCGAGTCGGTCATGAAGTCCCATTCGGGCCGCTTGCTGCGCACGCTGAGCGATCGCGAAAACTGGCGGCTGGAACTCGATCGGGGCGGGAATGGCCGCCTTGGCATGTATCTGAAGAAACATCGCATCCGCTCGTGGGGCCATTGGCTGCGGGCCAAGCTGGGCGCCGGGCCGGGCGTCACGCCGGGCCGCGTCGAGGCGCTCAACGTCGAACGCCTCGGCCGGCTGGGCATCGCCGCCATGCGGCTCGTCGCCTACGGCGAATGGCTTCGCCGAGACGGCGTGGCCGAATCGTTCGTGATGACCGAAGAATTGGCGGGTTACGTGCAGCTCGATCACTTTCTGCGACAGCGTTTCGAACCGGTCCAAAGGCAAACCGCACTCGCAAGGAATCCGCGGCTCGACCGGCTGATCGCCGCCGTCGCCGCCGTCGCGGGCCACTTTCACCGCGAGGGCTTCAACCATCGCGACTTGTACTGCTGCCATTTTTTCATTCGCGAAGCTTCTCGCGGCCGGTTCCTGGTGAACCTGATCGACCTGCAGCGCGTCGAGCGCCGTCGCTGGCTGCGCCGCCGCTGGATTGTCAAGGATCTGGCCCAGTTGGCCTACTCGGCGCCGCGCGAGCGCGTCACTCGCACGCATCGCCTGGCCTTCGTCAAGCAGTACTTGGGCGTTTCCAAGCTGCGGCCCGAGGACAAGCGGCTCGTCCGGCAGGTGCTGGCCAAGCAGCGATCGATGGAGCGCCGCTTGGGGGCCCATCCATGAAAATCGGCCTGGTCATCGAAAACCTGTCGCCCGAGCGAGGCGGGACCGAACATTGGACCTGGCAATTCGCGCTGTGGCTGATCAAAGCGGGGCACGAAGTCCACGTCGTCGCCGGCGGCTTCGCGGCCGGCATCGAGCAGCGGGGCATCATCGCACACTTGATCGAGGCCGGAAAATCACGGATCGAATTCGCCCAGGCGGCCGAGCGGCGAATCGATTCGCTCTCGCTCGACGTCGTCCACGATATGGGCTGCGGTTGGCACTGCGACGTGTTTCAGCCGCACGGCGGCTCGCGAATGGCCGCTTTCGAGCAAAACCTTCTGCTGCTGCCGAAATGGCTGCGGCCCCTCAAACGGAG
Organism: Pirellulales bacterium; assembly: GCA_035606815.1. Lineage (GTDB taxonomy): Bacteria > Planctomycetota > Planctomycetia > Pirellulales > JAICIG01 > JAICIG01. The sequence goes on along the minus strand of DATNEC010000163.1, from coordinate 6,974 downwards.
CACGGCCCGCTGGCTGCCGCGCTACCGCGAGTTTCGCCAGTTGATGATGGGGCAATACATGGCCGACGACCGAGTCTTCATTGCCTTGTCGCGAATGGTGGCCCGCGATTTCGAGCGCTATCACGGGGTCCGCCGCGACCAATTGCGGCTGGTCTATAACGGGGTCGACGTCGAGCGGTTTTCGCCCGAGCATCGCTGGAAATACCGGCAGGTCGTGCGCGACGAGTTGCAAGTGGGCGACGACGAGACTCTGCTACTGATCGTGGCCCACAACTTCCGGCTCAAAGGCGTGCCGACGCTCTTGGGCGCTGCCGGAAGGTTGATTGCCGAAGGTCGCCGGGTGCGCTTGGCCGTGGTCGGCGGCAAGCGGCGCCGCAGCTTTTCGCAATTGGCCGAACGGCTCGGCGCCGCCGAGGCGACGACCTTCGTCGGACCGGTCGATGATGCGGCGCCGTATTACGCGGCGGCCGACGTTTACGTGCAGCCGACCTATTACGATCCGTGCAGCCTGGTCTTGCTGGAAGCCATGGCCAGCGGTTTGCCCGTCGTCACCAGCCGCTACAATGGCGCCGGCGAACTGATCGCCGAGGGCGTTGAAGGCTCGATCGTCGACGATCCGGGCGACATCGACGAATTGACGGCCCGCTTGCGGCCGCTGCTCGACGCCGAGGTGCGCGCTCGCATGTCGAGCGCCGCGCGGCAATTGGCGCTCGAGCATTCTTTGGATCGAAATTGCCGCGAGCTATTGGCCGTGTACGAGGAAATGGCGGCCCGGCGGAAACGCAAGGCGGCATGAAGCGCAGGTTGCAGGTTTCAGATTCCAATTTCCGCGCGAGCACGATGCCGAATTCTGGAAACGTGAAACTCGGGACTTGAAACTTACCGCTTACTCCACCTCGATCCGGTTGAACAGCGGCTGGTCCTCGGTGATCGCCAGCACGGCTTCCTGCGCCAGTTGCTTCAAATAGAACGCGGCGCAGCGGCCGCGCAAAAAGATTCCCTCGGGAGTGATGCCGACCTGCAAGTCGTGGATCGCGCCGCCTGTGCGGCGCTGCACGAGCCGAGCCAGCCGGTAAGCGAATTTTTCGGCCTCGGTGCGCCGGCGCTGCGAGGACACGCGGGCCGTGACAGCCGCTACGGGGTTGGCCACGATGGCGCCGACAGGGCGGTCGTCTTGCATTCCTATTGCTCCTTGACGCCTCGGGCTCTGCCAGAGGCCTGCCCTGTAACAGGGCGAGAATCCATTTCTGCGTCGAACGGTCGACGTTTCGTTACTGCTCTTGCACCTGCACCGAATTGACCACATCGATGGCCCCGACCACGGCACGCACCGCTTCCTGGGCGAGTTGCTTGTGGTAAAAGCTGTTCACCGAGCCGGTGATCAGGATTGCGTCGTTCTGCGATTCGACGATCAGTTCGCGTAGGGGATACACCGAACTGCTCATCAAGGCCGACTGAGCCCGCCGCTCAAGATCGTGTGCGGATTGCTTCGCCATGACGCCTGACCCCCTCCTTGGTAGCGGGCCGCCGTCAACCGCGTCGTTGTTGATCGCGCGCTCGCGATCCAATCCGCCAAACACTGTGGCCGGCAACCCTAGGAACGCCACTGTAGCCGGCGCGGCGCGAAACTGTCAACCCCCGGCGCGCTCTGGGCCGTGGTATCGTTTGACAAGATGTGAAAGAATCCTCTGACAGGCAGCGCCCTCAGCGGCGCCGGCGCCAGCAGTGGGCCCGACACTCCTGGCGGGCGGTCGGCAGCCCGCCAAGGGCGCTTGGCCCACCGCAAATCTTCAGCTGAGCTTGCCGATCTTGGTCAAGAAGGCGATCACTTCATCGGCCAGGGCCTCGGCGGTTTTCTGGCCAGCGTTCAGCACCAACTCCGGCTTTTCAGGCGCCTCGTAGGGATCGTCGATGCCGGTGAAGCCCTTCAACTCGCCGGCCCGGGCCTTTTTATAAAGACCCTTGGGATCGCGGGCTTCGCAAACCTCGATCGGCGCATCGACGAAAATCTCGAGAAAATCGCCCGCCGGCATGCTGGCCCGCACCGCGTCGCGGTCGCGGCGATAAGGGCTGATGAACGCCGTCAGGGTGACAATCCCGGCGTCGCTGAACAGCTTGGCGACGGCGCCGATCCGGCGAATGTTTTCCTCGCGGTCCTGGGCCGAAAAGCCCAAGCCGAATCGTTTGGCGAATTCCTCGCCATGCCGCTCTTTGAGCATGCCGGGGCCGGCATTCAAGCCGTGGCGAACGTTGTCCCCGTCCAGCACGAAGCTGTGCAAGCCGCGCGAGTGCAGCTTGTGATCGACCAGATTCGAAATCGTGCTCTTGCCGCAGGCGCTCAGCCCGGTGAACCAAATCACGCACCCCTTGTGACCATTCAGGCGTTCTCGTTCGGCTCGGCTGACGCTGTGCTCGTGCCAATGGACGTTGGTATCGTTGGCCATGGGGCGCTCTTTGCTCCTCGTGGAAATCTTGCCGCGGGGCGGAAACCCGCGATGATAATGGGCCGAAAGCCGGGCGAAAAGGGCCTCTGATTGCAAAGGGCCTTTTATTATTGCAGCTAATCGCTCAGCCCGGCCAATTCGCACAGCGCGGCGGCCATCACCGGCTGCGGGCAGCTCCAAACCAGGAAGAACAGCGCTTCGCGGCACCAGCGGCCCGCCGGATGGCCCACGACATAACCGCTTCCTTTGGCGGCGGTTAGCGCTGCTTGCGAGGAACGCAGCGCGAGACTGTTGGCCCGCGATCGCAGTGATTCGGCGGAACAGTCCGTTTGGCCCGTCGCGATGGCCAGCAACTCGGCTTCGATCTCAGCATGTTCCGCTCGCAAGCTCTCGGCGGCGGGCGCCAACTCCGGCCGCTTGGCCGACTCTTGTCCGAGAAATGCAATCGCCGCGCCTGCAAGCCCCAGGGCCAAGGCCGATGTGAGCAGTCCGGCCGTCCCGGCGCCTTTGCCTAGAGCGAGTACGTTTTCGACCGGCCCGGCCAGCAGCCACTCGGCGCCAAGCTCGACGCTTTCGCAACGGACTTCGCCCGTATGCGTAGAAGTCAGCCCGACGAGCCGGGCCGGTTCTTGCGACGTTACGCCCGGCAGATCGGTCGGCAGCACGGCCAGAATTTGGCGGCCGTCCTCGCAGGCGGCGCCGGTCACGATGTAGTCGGCGTGCGGGCCGCCGGTGACCCAGGGAATCGTGCCGTCGAGCACAAAGCCGCCGCTCTCCTCGCGCGCGGTCATCATCGGCCGGGCCAAATGCCGGCGGCTGGTGGTGAGATGCGAGATGCCGACGCTGGCGAACTTATCGCCGCGAGCCAGCGATGGCAGCAGTCGCGCCTTTAAATCATCATTTTCACTGGCCGCAATCCTCCGGCAGGCGCCCAAAGGCTGCGTCAACACGAAGGCGGTCGCCAGGCACGCGCCGCCCAGCCGCATGAAGGCGCGCAACAATCGTTCCTCTTCCCAGCCTTGTCCTCCCCACTCGGGCGGCACGAACCAGCCAAAAACCCCCTGCCGGCGGCAAAGCTCGAGCTGCTCGGCTGGCCAGGCGCCCTCGGCATCCAAAGCATCGGCCCTTTCGGAAAGCCGAAGACAGAGTGTTTCGAAGGCCGGTTCGTCGGGCGAGAGAATCGAGGACTGCGATACCATGCGAAAGACTCGAAACCGAACGCCTTTGGAACCTTGGCTCTCGTTTTACTGTAAGAGGGAGACTGCGACCAGGCAACTGGATCGCGCGACGGCGACCGGCCCGTTTTTTCGCCAGGAAGAATAGCCCCACAGCCCGCGAACACTGGGGTCGCCCCGTTTTACCAATTCGATATAATGGCTAGTCCTGTTAAGCTTGCGCGAGCGTCCGCGCCTGGTTCTGCGGAAGGATGCATGGATGAGTCAAATTGAAACCGCGCCCGTCACTGCCCCCCCCAAATGGAAGACGTTGGGTGCCAGTTCCGCGACCCCTTACGACAAGTGCCTGGCGCTGGCCAACAATCTGTGGTGGAGTTGGCAGCCCGAGGTCATCAACCTGTTTCGCGACCTCGATCCGATCCGCTGGCGGCAGCTCGACCATAACCCGATCGCGCTGCTGAGCGAGTTCACGCCCGAGCGATTGGAGATGCGGGCGGCCGAATTGGTGCTCTACAGCCGCATCAACCATGCCTACCGGCTGTTGAAAGAGTACCTGAGCAGCAATCAAACCTGGGCCACGACCCACGCCGGAGTGCTAGGCTCGAAGCCGGTGGCTTATTTCTCCGCCGAGTTCGGCATGCACGAGTCGGTGCCGATCTACTCGGGCGGCTTGGGAGTGCTGTCGGGCGACCACGTGAAAACGGTCAGCGATCTGGGCGTGCCGTTCGTGGCCATCGGGCTGTTTTACGACCAGGGCTATTTCAAGCAACACCTGGACCAAGAGGGCTACCAGGTGCAGGAATATCTCGACACGAAAGTCGAGAATGTGCCGATGGTGCCGGCCGTGGGCGTCGACGGCAAGCCGATCCATGTGACGATCGACACGCGCACCGGCCCGCTGGTGGCCAAGGTCTGGTTGATGCGCGTCGGCCGCGTGCATCTCTATCTGCTCGACAGCGACGTCGACGGCAACAGCCCCGAAGATCGCGAGCTGACGAGCCGGCTGTATGGCGGCGACCATCGCACCCGCATTCGCCAGGAGCTTGTGCTGGGCGTCGGCGGAGTGCGGGCGCTCAAGGCGCTGGGCATCACGCCGGGCGTTTATCACCTGAATGAGGGGCACAGCGCATTCGCGACGCTCGATGCCATTCGCGACATGATGCAGTCCGACGGCGTGAGCTTCGACGAGGCGCTGCGCGACATCGCCCAACATACGGTATTCACCACGCACACGCCTGTGCCGGCCGGCCACGACCGCTTCGACAGCGGACTGATCGAAGAGCACTTGGGTCCGTTGCGCGATCAGTTGGGCATCTCTCACGATCAATTGATGGGCCTGGGCCGCGTCGAACCGCACAACGGCGGCGAAACCTTCTGCATGACCGTGCTGGCTTTGAAACTCTCGCGGCGGGCCAACGCCGTCAGTTCGCTGCACGGCTACGTCAGCCGCCGCATGTGGGCCCATTTGTGGCCCTGGCGCGTCGAGGAAGAAATCCCCATCGGCCATATCACCAACGGCGTTCACGTGCCGAGTTGGCTGGCTTGGCAGATGCAGCAACTTTACGACCGCAATTTCCCGGTCAACTGGTTCAAGCAGATGTTCGAGCCGGAGGCCTGGCAAGGCATCCACCACGTCGATCCCGGCGAATTGTGGGAAACGCACCACGCGCTCAAGAACCTGCTGCTGTCGTTCGTTCGCCGGCGGGTCAGCCGGCAATGCCGCCGCCGCGGCGAGAGCGACGATATCGTTGAAACCGCGCGAAACATGCTGGACCCAAACGTGCTGACGATCGGCTTCGCCCGCCGCTTCGCCACCTACAAGCGCGCCGATCTGCTGCTGGCCGACGTCGACCGCTTTTATGAAATGATTTCCGATTCGCAGCGGCCGGTCCAAATCATCTTTGCGGGCAAGGCCCACCCCGCCGACGAACCGGGCAAGCAATTGATCAAGCGGATCGCCAATTTGCGGCACGACTCTCGCGTCGCCGGCCGCGTGGCCTTCATCGAGGACTACGACATCAACGTCTGCCGCCACATGATCCAGGGCGTCGACGTTTGGCTGAACAACCCGCGCCGGCCGTTGGAGGCCTCGGGCACCAGCGGGCAAAAGGTCGTGCTCAACGGCGGCTTGAACCTGTCGGTGCTCGACGGTTGGTGGGCCGAGGCCTACGACGGCAGCAACGGCTTCGCCATCGGGCACGGCACGAGCCACGTTTCCGACGAAGTCAACGATCGCCGCGACGCGGCCGATCTCTATCGCGTGCTGGAGCAAGAAGTCATCCCGCTGTATTACGACCGCGACATCGACGGCTTGCCGCGGCTGTGGATCAAACGGATGATGAATTCCATCAGTTCGCTGGCCTGGCGGTTCAGCGCTCACCGGATGGTGATCGATTACGTGCGCAGCGCCTATCTGCCGGCCGCCGGCGGGTTGAGCTGCGACATGAAGCTGCGCTAGACGCAGCCATTGCGCCTTGCCAAGAGGCGCTGCCTTCAAAGAAATGCTGCCCTTACGAGAAGCGGGCGAAAACCGAAAACCAACCTCAAGGGCCTTCTTTTTGCGCGGGCCGTGGAAGCGGGCTGAAGGAGCGGCGCCGTTCGCTAGCCCTCCACGTTTGCCCCGTTTGGTATGACTGAAGACTCATAAGTCCCATAGTCCCATACGCGGGAACCAATTTCTTGAGCTGCGCCCTCCTGACGCATTCTTTCTCGAAGCCGATCCCGCCCAAAAACGCCGCCACGACTAGCGTCAGCCAAAGCAGAGATCGGATACTGAATTGAGGGCGAGGCATGGACGTATTGTAGCAAGCCAAGGCCGAGTGTTCAAAAACTCGCTGCGATTCGGACCGATTCCTGAGCGGAGCGCTTCTTTAGCTTGTCGGTGATAGGCGCCTGACATCCACGCTCCGATTTCTTAGAATGCGCCCCTCGGACCTGGCGCTCTGCCATCCGTGAAATCCGTGTCATCCTTGGTCAAGTCCCGCATCTTCGCTCCCCTCTAGCCCCGGTTTCGCCATGTCGATTTCGCAATTCATGGATCATCACTTTCGGCACTTCAACGCTCGCGAAACCGTCGATGCCGCGAAAGCCTGGAAGCAACACCTCGAGCAGGGCGGCAAAATGCTGCTGGCCATGGCCGGCGCCATGAGCACGGCCGAACTGGGCATTTCGCTGGCCAAGATGATTCGCGCCGGAAAAATCCACGCTATTTCTTGCACCGCCGCCAACTTCGAGGAAGACGTCTTCAACCTGGTGGCCCACGACGAATATCGGATGGTGCCCCACTATCGCGACCTGTCGCCCGACGACGAACAGCAATTGCGCGACGACGGCTTCAACCGCGTCACCGACACCT